>JBDNAP010000404.1:0-5650 GCA_039768325.1 Thiogranum sp. | reverse complement strand
CGCCGTTTGGTCGACCTACCCGGTTTCGGCTACGCCAAGGTGCCGCAAGTCCTGAAGCAGCGATGGCAACGGAATTTGAGCGAATACCTGCACATCCGCCAATCGCTGCGCGGACTGATCCTGCTGATGGACTGCCGGCACCCGTTGACCCGCTATGACCAGCAAATACTGATGTGGTGTGCCGATGCCGGTTTAGCGGTCCACATCCTGCTCACCAAGTCGGATAAACTGAAACGCGGCCCGGCCGCCAACTGCCTGCTGGCGGTCCGCAGACGCCTGCCTGAATTCCATCCTGGCGCCAGCGTACAGTTATTTTCGGCACTGAAGAAAACCGGGATCGATGAAGCTCGGCAGGTCCTGAGTGACTGGCTTTGTAGCGGCTAGCGTCTGTCGGATTCAGGCAAAAAAAACCCCGGAGTGCAAGGGGGGAAGCACCGGGGTTAAGAATACCCGGCTTGGGGAAACCGGGTTGGAGGAATTCCCGTTCAATCTGCCAACGAACGGGGAGCGTAAGCTGGCAAACACTAGTGAGATGTTCGACAACGTCTTGTGTTGTTAGTTCGCAGTCTTACAATTCACCTCTTCGGGTAAACAATTGGCACACGCTCATTAAGCCCTACTATAGTACATTTACGGTGCTTTCGGGTAGTCAACTTAGCTGAAATATTCAACTGCAAAACCCTTAACTGCCTGCCTTAACAGCATAAAAGCAGTGCACTAGGCGAGTCACTATCCAAATGTATAGTTTTATATATAGACATAAGTTTAGTGCGCTTCATCCCAATTGCCGCCGCTGCCAATATCAACCACCAATGGTACCGACAACACGGCAGCTGATTCCATGCGGGTGCGGATTTGCGGCACTGCAGACTGGAGGTCAGCCACCGGCACTTCGAAGACCAGCTCGTCATGGACCTGCATAATCAATTTAATATCGATGGATTGCGAGTTTATCCATTCATACACTGACAGCATGGCTTTTTTGATAATATCCGCCGCTGTTCCCTGCATGGGTGCATTGATGGCGGTGCGCTCGGCTGCCTGGCGACGCTGCACATTGCGCGCCTTGATATCAGCCAGATAGAGGCGCCGGCCAAACAGCGTTTCCACAAAACCCTGCTGCCTCGCCAGTTCACGGGTTGACTCCATATAGGCTTTTACCCCAGGGTAACGCTGGAAATACAAATCCACATATTGCTGCGCATGGCCCCGCTCAATGCCCAGCTGCCGGGCCAATCCAAACGCCGACATACCGTAGATCAAACCGAAGTTAATAGCTTTGGCGGAACGGCGCTGATCGGAACTGACTTGACCGGGTGTTGTGGCAAACACCTCGGCCGCTGTCGCCCGGTGGATATCCTCGCCGCGCGCAAAGGCCTGCACCAGGCCTTTGTCGCCTGACAAATGCGCCATAATACGCAATTCAATTTGTGAATAGTCGGCGGCAAGCATCACGTAACCCGGTTCAGCAATGAACGCCTGGCGTATGCGTCGCCCCTCGGCACTGCGAATCGGGATATTCTGCAGGTTCGGGTCGGAAGAGGATAAACGGCCGGTAGCGGCAACAGCCTGATGGTAAGAAGTATGCACGCGTCCCGTTTGCTGATTCATTTGCCCGGGCAATTTATCGGTATAGGTTGATTTCAGCTTGCTGAGGGAACGGTGCTCCAGTATCAGTCGAGGTAAAGGATAGTCCAGCGCCAGCTCCTGCAACACAGGCTCGGCCGTTGAAGGCGCACCTTTCGGCGTCTTGGCCAGTACCGGCAATTGCTGTTTGTCAAACAGGATGACCTGAATCTGTTTCGGCGACGCCATGTTGAATGGCTCACCGGCCAGCTGCTGCGCTTCGCTCTCTACCGCCTGCATACGCCCCGCCAACTCCCGGCTCTGCTTCTGCAACATTGTCACATCGACTTTGACACCGTTGCGCTCCATATCACTCAACACGTAAAGCAAAGGCATCTCCAGCTCTTCGAACAGCGCCTTCAGCCGCGGCTCGGCGGACAGGCGTGGCCAGAACTGCTGATGCAGGCGCAGTGTCATATCCGCATCTTCGGCGGCATAGGGCGACGCCGTTTCCAGCGGCACCTGGTTAAAGGTCAGTTGCCTGGCGCCCTTGCCCGCGACCTCTTCAAACTTGATGTTGGTGTGGGAAAGATATTTCTGGCTCAGCGAATCCAGATCATGGCGACTGGCGGTACTGTCCAGCACATAGGATTCCAGCATCGAGTCATAAGCGATACCCTGCAGCTTGATACCGTGATTGGCCAGTACGTTACGATCATATTTGAGATGATGTCCGAGCTTGGCCTGGTGCGGATTCTCCAGCAAGGGTTTGAGCTGGTGGAATACCCAGTCGCGGTCCAGCTGTTGGGGTGCCCCGGCATAATCGTGTGCGAGCGGTAGATAAGCCGCCTGCGCCGGTTCAACTGCAAAAGACAGACCGACGATCTGTGCTTGCATATAGTCCAGGCTGGTAGTTTCAGTATCGAAACCGAACAGCTCTGACTGCTGCAGGCGCTGCAGCCAGTCGGCGAATTCCTGTCTGGTCAGCAGCGTCTGGTAGTCCACCCCAGTCCCCGCTGCCGGCTGTTGTGCCTGCGCCTCACCGGTTTCACCGTCCAGCTGCCTGAGCCAGGTTTTGAACCCAAGACGTTCGAACCAGCTGCGCTGTGACTCGACCTCGGGTGGCTTGACTGACAGATCGCACAGCGCAAGTCCCAGCTCAACATCGCAGCGAATGGTTGCCAGATCTTTTGACAGGGGCAACTGATCCAGAGAAGCGCGCAGGTTTTCCCCCACCTTGCCTTTCACGTCACCGGCATGCGCCACCAGCTCATCCAGTGAACCATACTCGCTCAGCCACTTGGCGGCTGTCTTGGGCCCGACCTTGGGCACACCGGGAATGTTATCCGAGCTGTCCCCGACGAGCGTCAGGTAGTCGATGATCTGTCCAGGCTCAACGCCAAACTTGTCCAATACACCCGTTTCATCCATACAGCTGTCGTTCATGGTATTGATCAGGGTTACCTGTTCGTTGACCAATTGGGCAAGATCCTTGTCGCCGGTCGAAATCACCGTTTTCCAACCCGCCGCTGTCGCCTGTCCGGCCAGGGTTCCAATAACATCATCCGCTTCAACGCCCGGCACCTGGAGTATCGGCAGACCCGAGGCACTCACCAGTTCCAGCAAAGGCGCCACCTGAGAAGACAACTCGGGGGGCATCGGCGGACGATGGGCCTTGTATTGCGGATACAGCTCGTCCCTGAAGGTTTTACCTTTGGCATCAAAGACAACCGCCATGTAGACCGGCTGGTAGGTAGCGACAAGCTTACGCAACATGTTCAACACACCATAGATCGCCCCGGTCTGCTGGCCTTGTGCATTTTCCAGTTCGGGCAGCGCGTGAAAGGCTCGAAACAGGTAAGAAGAGCCGTCGACCAGAATAAAGGGGCTGTTGGGTTTGCTTGCCATGCTGTATGTCTCGGTTTAGTCGGAATGCGATGGTATCATTACACAGGAAATCCTGATGGATTGGTGAACTCACCGTCAGATGCCCTGGTCCCAAGAGAATGAATACGATGTTGAAACGATTTTTATTGTCTGGCCTGGTCCTGTGCGCCGCACAAATGGCGCTTGCCGCGAAGCAGGCCGATATTCCACCGCCACCGCCGCCCGGCGCCGACGACCAGCGAGGACAGGAAGAAATCGAGCCCGAGGTGGTTATCATTCAGCGTGAAGACAAGACCATTGAAGAGTACCGCGCCAACGGGCAACTCTATATGATCAAGGTTATCCCGAAAAACGCACCGCCCTACTTTCTGCTGGACAACGATGGCGACGGCACCATGGAATCCCGCCTCGGCGCCAGCGATCTTGAGCCTGATCTCATGATTCCCCGCTGGGTGCTGTTTCGCTGGTAGCACAGATAATTCCTGATTGGTGAAGGCTGGCTAGCGGTTATAATCCGCAATTATGTCAGCATCCGCCCTCAAATCCCTGTCTCTACGTCTTGACCGTATCGCCGACCTGATTGGCCATGCGACAGCCTGGCTGGCGCTCGCCCTGGTGCTGGTGACCTTTTCCGTTGTCATGCTTCGCTACCTGTTTCAGCTCGGCTGGATTGCCATGCAGGAATCCATCCTGTATCTGCACGCCAGTCTGTTCCTGCTGGGCGCCGCCTATACCCTTAAAAAGGATGGCCATGTGCGTGTCGACATCTTCTACCGCGGTTTCCCTGCAAAACGAAAGGCCCTCGTCGACTTGCTGGGCTCGCTGTTACTGCTGCTGCCGGTGTGCAGTTTTTTACTGTGGACCAGCTGGCACTATGTCGCCATGGCCTGGTCTATATACGAAGGGTCGCAGGAAGCAGGTGGGCTACCGTATGTCTACCTGCTTAAAACACTCATCCCCGTTGCCCTTGTGCTGCTCATTCTGCAGGGCATCGCTCAGGCGCTCTCCAGCCTGAGTATTCTGACCGCTGACGAGAATGACACCTGATGGGCGGCGGCATGTCCCTGCTGATGTTCGCCACCGTGTTCATCGTTTTGCTGGCCGGTTATCCGGTGGCTTTCAGCCTGGCGGGCACGGCGCTTGGCTTCGCTTTTGCGGGTCAATGGCTGGGAGTCTTTGATTTCGCCTTTCTGGAAGCACTTCCCAACCGCTTGTTTGGCATTATGACCAATCAGACCCTGGTGGCAGTGCCGCTGTTTGTGTTCATGGGCGTCATGCTGGAACGCTCACGGGTGGCGGAGAATCTGCTGGAGACCATGGCAGCCCTGTTCGGGCATTTACGCGGCGGGCTGGGTATATCCGTGACACTGGTGGGCATGTTGCTGGCCGCCAGCACCGGCATCGTCGGCGCTACCGTCGTTACCATGGGGCTTTTATCTCTGCCTACCATGTTGCGGCGCGGTTATGACCCGAAAATTGCGACCGGAACCATCTGCGCGTCCGGCACGCTAGGCCAGATCATCCCGCCGTCGATTGTGCTGGTACTGCTGGGTGACGTATTGTCTGCAGCCTATCAGCAGGCACAGCTCGACCAGGGCATTTTTTCCCCCAGGACGGTCTCGGTCGGTGACCTGTTTGCAGGCGCGCTGATACCCGGACTGTTGCTGGTCCTGCTGTATCTCGCTTACCTGATTGCGGTAGCGATCCTGCGACCGCAGTCTGTGCCGGTACACCAACAATTGGAAAGCGATGCCGTGGGCGGCTTACGCGCCTTGCAGGCCCTGTTCCCGCCGTTGCTGCTGATATTTGCTGTACTGGGTTCCATTCTGGCCGGTCTGGCCACACCCACGGAAGCCGCCTCTGTCGGCGCCGCAGGCGCCATGCTGCTGGCGACAATCCGGCGCCAGTTCAACCTGGACATCCTGCGCAGCGTGGTACGCAGTACCATGCAAGTGTCCAGCATGGTGTTCCTGATTCTCATTGGAGCTTCTGTATTTTCGCTCGTTTTTCGTGGCTTTGGAGGTGACGAACTGGTTGAGGAATTACTGATGCAGCTGCCGGGCGGTGTCATCGGTGCCATGCTGGTAGTGATGCTGGTCATGTTTTTACTGGGCTTTGTGCTGGATTTTATCGAGATTACCTTTGTCGTCGTTCCCATCATCGGCCCGGTATTACTGGGCATGGGGCTGGACCCGGT
>JBDNAP010000403.1:0-8911 GCA_039768325.1 Thiogranum sp. | reverse complement strand
TACCCCAGGGCAGAAGGTGAGGAATGGGACATTCCGAGAGGCTCCTCTGGAGGACCCTCTCTCGCCTGACGGCGATTCACCTTGCACCCCAGGGCACCCTCTCTCGCCTGACGGCGATTCACCTTGTCAGAAAGGATCACTGCTCTTCCTCGCCCCTGGCCCAGAACAAGCGGTTGGGGATCTGTTGGCCCATGCCAATGCGATAACCTTCGGCGAGCGCCTGCCAGGTATATTCCTGGGCTTCATGAATGGCGGTAAAGGGCTCCAGCCCCTGGGCCAGCAGGCCGGCGATGCTGGCAGCCAGGGTGCAGCCCGAGCCATGAAAGCTGCCTTCCAGACGATCCCAGGTGAAAGTCTCCATCACACGGTGATTGGCATACAGCGTGTTTTTAACCGTGGGGGTATTCTCGTGAGTACCGGTGATGAGCACAAACTCTACCCCACGCTCAAGTATCGCCATGGCGCAGGCATCCAGCGTGTCCGCTTCCGGTGCCAGTGCACGCGCCTCCAGACTGTTCGGTGTTAACACCGTGGCCTGCGGCAGTAAAAGATTGGTCATGGCAGTGACGATGTCATCGTCACTGAGCAGGGTGCCGTTACCGCTGGCCAGTACCGGATCCATCACCACAGGAATATCCGGGTAATCCTGAAGTATCGAATGCACGGCTTCCACCGTTTCCGTGCTGGTCAGCAGGCCCAGCTTGAAGGCGTTGACGGGCATATCTTCCAGCACTGCGCGTGCCTGCTCCACAATTAAGCCGCCATCCAGTGGCGTGTAGCCAATAATGTCCTGGGTATCCTGGATAGTTAATGTGGTAATGACGGGAGCGGTGTGACAGCCGTGGCTGATCAGGGCCTCGATATCAGCCTGCACTCCCGCACCGCCACTCGGGTCGTTGCCTGAAAACACCATGACGACAGGCACGGATGACTTTTGTTGCGTCATGCAGTGCAGTCCTTTGGTGAGCGTTGGGGAACAGGGTGGACAACGCCGGATTCTAACTTCATGCAATGATAACCTTTTGCTTTAAAGGCTATTGTAGCATTGCATCCGGGCATCGTTACAATGCCGGCTGGCAGAACAAGGATATTGGCTATGGTTGAATTCAAGACGTATATGTGCGTGATTTGCGGGTTTGTCTACGATGAAGAAAAAGGTCTGCCTGAAGAGGGGATCGAAGCAGGCACTCGCTGGGCGGATATACCGTCAAACTGGGTGTGTCCGGAGTGTGGGGCCGGCAAGGAAGATTTTGAGATGGTCGTGGTCTAGTGCGCCATGGTTTTCTGGCCGCGATAGAAGCGAGCATTATTTAAAATCCCGTCTAAACTTAGCCAGTAGGCAGTTGATCCTAAAGTAGCGAATGGGAGGCGTGTATGCGAAACCCAGAACGCGTTCAGTTCATGCAGTTGGTCGAAACTGCGCAAAGCTATTGCAACCTGATTGATCGAGCCAAGGGACGCAACGACTGGCTGGTACCGCTGTTTCAGATGTTGCCGCGGCTTCACGCAGAGGTCGTGGCTCTGCAGGATCAGGGAGAGGCTTCTTTTCCGCCCGAAATGGCCGACTTCGACGACCGCTTTGATCTGTACAGCCAGCTGCGCTCATGGCTGGGTGAGCGTGACATCTACTGGCTGGAGTACGACCAACCTGCCGATTCATCCAGCGATGGTGAACACCGCACCGGCAGTCTGGCCGATGATCTGACCGACATCTATTTCGAGCTTAAACGTGGTCTTAAGCTGCTCGATGCAGCTGGCCCGGATGAAGTTGCCCATTTATGGGAGATCGGCTTCAAGCACCATTGGGGGCAGCACCTGGTTGATGCAGAGCGCCATCTGTACGCACTGAAAATCAATGATCAGCTGATGTAAATCAGGCAAGTTCTGGGTTGTTTAAGGAGCCTCTGCTTAATTGGTCATGCCGGCGCATGCCGGGATGACGATGTAAGTATTAATCAGAGGTTCTTTAATACTATGGCAAGCTGCGCCGTGTACGGCGTACAGGTCGTGGACTATCTGAGTGCCATGGTTTCGCGAATTAGTCGGAGCTTCCCTGAATGGTTCCCGCCTGCCTGGCTAGCAGGCAGGTTTTTGCCGAAAGCTCGAAGGAGCAGGTCCACTTATAGGCCAGATTGAGGTCAGCGGCACAGGCGTATACCCCGTGGCCGCGCACCACGGTCAGCGGAAATTCGGCCAGGACATCGGATACCCGTTCCGGTGCATGGGCGAGGTAATCCGGGTATGCAATATCCAGTACCGGGATTCTGGGGAAGTAATACTGGCCTTCGAAATCA
Source organism: Thiogranum sp. (assembly GCA_039768325.1). Classification (GTDB taxonomy): domain Bacteria; phylum Pseudomonadota; class Gammaproteobacteria; order DSM-19610; family DSM-19610; genus Thiogranum. Next base: position 6,617 of record JBDNAP010000403.1, on the reverse strand, counting down.
AGCGGCACAAAATCCTCACCGGACAGGGTGACGGCGACGCTGTAAGCACCATGGCTGTGCAGGACCGCGCCCGCTTTGGGGTTTTTTACGTACACCAGGCGGTGCAGCGGCGCGTCCAGAGAGGCACCCGATGCCGGTTCCGCATCCAGCCGGCAGCGCACCAGTTGCTCGGCCTCCAGGGTATCGGCGCAGGCTCCAGTGGGGCTGATCCAGTACGCATCACCGCTGCGCAGCGAGATATTACCACTATGGGAGTCGTTCAGCCCGTAGCGGCGCAGCCAGCGATAATGGCGGATTAGATCGAGGCGTGGGTCCATTTTTAGCTTTCGTGACCGAAACTGGGGTTTTTTTGGTTGAATTTCAGTCTAAAGTGCCGAATATACGGTAGAGACGGTACAATACACCGAATTTCTTTTCCAATCCTAATTTGAGCAGGTCGCAATGTATTATCAATCTAACAGCCGTGCTGCAGGTTTTACACTTATAGAGGTCATGGTCGTGGTCGTCATTCTCGGCATTCTGGCGGCGGTGCTGGTACCCAAGGTGATGGACCGTCCCGACGAAGCGCGAAAAGTAAAAGCGAGCCAGGATATTCGAGCCCTGGAAGCGGCGCTGAACCTATACAAGCTGGATAACTATGATTATCCATCAACTGACCAGGGTCTGGAGGCACTGGTGAGTCAACCCGGTATTCCACCCGAGCCGGCAAATTGGAAAGAAGGCGGTTATATTGATCGTTTGCCCACAGATCCCTGGCAGGAACCTTACCAGTATCTGAGTCCTGGTGCGCACGGCAGCATCGATATCTATTCAACCGGACCGGATCGTCAGCCCAGCGAAGACGATATCGGCAACTGGACGATGAACTAGGCCGCTGCAAGGAATAAAAACTGACCAGGCCCTGGTGAAACTTCTGCGAAGCACACCGTCAAAGCAGCCTGCCTGTGGCAGGCTGTTTGCGTTTGGCAGGCTGTCCGGCCAGCACGGATTTACCTTGCTGGAATTGATGGTGGTACTGGTCATCATTGGCGTCATTTTGACTTTTGTCGGATTGTCCGGGGGTGGGGACTCGCGTGCCGAACAGATGCAGCGTGAAATGCAGCGTCTGGTTGCACTGATAGAAATGGCCAGCGAAGAGGCGGTGTTGCGCAGTGAGCAGCTGGCGATACGCTTTGGTGAAACGGATTACGAGTTCATGCTGCTCGAAGCAAATCAGTGGAGCCCGATAAGCGATATTCCGTTACTGAGACCCCGCGAGCTGCCGAAGGGTATCGAGCTGCATCTGGAGTTGCAGGAAAATCCACCACCGGGGTTAGAGGCTGAAGAAGCGGAGTCACCGCAGGTATTCCTGTTATCCAGCGGGGAGATGACACCGTTTATCCTGACCTTGTCGGCGCCGGAAACTGAACGGCGTTTTCAGGTCAAGGCGAGCCTGCTGGGGCAGCTGGAGGTGGAATGAATAATCGCGGGTTTACCCTGCTGGAGGTGCTGGTTGCCATGGTGGTGCTGGCATTGTCGCTGGGTGCTGTCATTCAAACAGCCGGCGATTACACCCTCAATCAGGCGTATCTGCGCGACAGGACCTTTGCCGAGTGGGTGGCGCGCAACCAGCTGGCGACCACCCTCTTAGAGGGCCGCCTGGAAGGGCGCTGGCCGTCGATCGGGCAACAGAAAGATGACGTCGAGTTCCCGGAGGGCAATTCGGAGGTTGGCGGTCGTGAGTGGCGCTGGATCATGAAGGTGACGCAAACGCCGGAGGAGGATCTGCGGCGTCTGGATATTGAAGTGTTTCCCTTGAATGTTGACGAGGATCAGGCACCGCTGGCCCGATTAAGCGGTTTTATGGGGAAACCGCAATGAAGCGGGTCAGCCGTCATTCGCGGTCAGGTGATGGTTCCCGCAGAGCAATGTTCACAGCCGGTTTCACCCTGCTGGAGTTGCTGGTGGCATTGTCGATTTTTGCCCTCATCAGCGCCATGGCCTATGGCGGCTTGCAGAGTGTCATGACCCAGCAGCAGCAGACCGGGGCGCGTTCAGAGCGGCTAGCTGATCTGCAGAAGGCCTACCGCATTATGCAGCGTGATCTGGAACAGATTGTCAGCCGGGAAATTCGCAATGAATTTGGTGACCGGATAGGCTCACTGGTGGGCGGCAGCGGCTTCGATGGCGTCGAGTTCAGCCGTACCGGTTACCCCAACCCGGCCGGGTTCCTGCGCAGCGATATACAGCGTGTCGCTTATGTGCCCGACCAGGATACCCTGTTGCGCAGGACCTGGCGGGTTCTGGACAGGGCCCAGGATACTGAGCCGGATGAACAGAAACTGGTTGAATCCATGAGCCGTTTTGAGATGCGTTTTCTTGACCAGAGCAATGCATGGCAGGAGCGCTGGCCGCCAGCAGCTGACCAGGGGGGGGCAATAGCCGGACTACCGGTAAGCGGATTGCCGGTAGCCGTGGAGGTGCAACTGGAGCTGGATGAATTGGGGACCCTGACCTGGTTATTCAGTTTACCGCAGGAATTTGTGCCAGGTGTGCAGCCCAACACGGCCAATACACCCGACAACGAGTCGGAGAACGATGGACAGAATGACGAAGGGGATGCGGGGCAGGATCAAGGTGAGGACGAAGGTTGATGGCACGTTATCAGCACGGGGTAGCATTGATTACCGCGCTGCTGGTGGTGGCCCTCGCCACCATCGCCGCGGTGTCCATGGCCACCCGCCAGCAGCTGGATATACGCCGCACCGGCAGCCTGCTGCACGGCGAGCAGGCCTATAGCTACGTTCTGGGCGCGGAAAGCTGGGCGCAAGTGGTGCTGGCACGGGACCTGCGGGAGAGCGCAATCGATACCCTGGAAGAAGACTGGTCTACCCAGCCGCCGGTGTCTGTTGTGGAAGGTGGTTCTATTTTCGGGCGAATCATAGATCTGCAGGGACGATTCAATGTGAATAACCTGGTGGCCGGCGGTGACCCCGATAATGACGCGATTGAGCGCTTCAAACGCCTGTTAAAACTGCTGGAACTGGACGAAACGCTGGCGGATCCACTGATTGACTGGATCGATGCAGATATCGATGTGCGTTTTCCGGATGGTGCAGAGGACGAGACCTACCTGCTGCTGGATACCCCCTACCGGGCCGCCAACCAGCCGCTGGCTGACATCAGTGAACTGCGTCTGGTGAAAGGCTACAGCGCGGAAGTGCTTGAGAAGCTACGCCCCTTTATCGTCGCGCTGCCCGAGGTAACATCTATCAACGTGAATACCGCCGGTGCGGAGGTGCTGAGCACGATAGCCGAGGATCTGAGTACATCCGATGGCGAGGCGCTGGTGGAAGCGCGGGGTGAAGAAGGTTTTGAAAGTGTCGATAGCATTCTACAGGACACGACCCTGGCGGGAAAAAATGTGCCTGCAGCATCGCTGAGTGTGACCAGTCAATGGTTTCTGATGGTCAGTGAGTCCAATATCGGTGATGGGCGGGCACGACTGGCGAGCCTGATCCAGCGCACTCCCCAAGCTGTCCTGGTCGTGCGCCGGCAGCGTGAGTTTATCGAAGCCATCGTGCCGGAGGAGGATGTTGAGGATGAACAGAAAAGCCCGTAACTTCCGATTGTTCCCGGGACCCGCGGACTGCTACGATGAATATACCGCAATCAGGACAGTGAAGGATGGCTGAAACGCTACTCATCCGGCTGGCAGCCGGCGCACGGGGTTTCCGCGACTGGGTGCTGGTGGATGAACAGGGCCGTGGTAAAGGCCCGGTACAGACAGGTATTCCCGATACCGGCATCATCAATGCCGTTCGCCGTGTGGTGGTGCTGGTTCCGGGTACCGAAGTGTCTCTTGCCGAGGCGCGGGTGCCGGGGCGGAATCGCCAGCGCCTGCTGCGCGCCATACCCTATGTGCTGGAGGAGCAGCTGGCAACAGATGTCGAAGAGCTGCACTTTGCGCTGGGTCCGGTCGGGGAGGATGACCAGTATCCGGTCGCCGTTGTTGAACGCTCGATTATGGATGCCTGGGCGGCCTTGTTGCGGGAACAGGGTATCCAGGCGGAGCAGTTAATACCCGACACACTGTCGTTGCCGTCAGGTGACGGCTGGAGCTTGATGGTTGACGGAGAAACCGTCCTGGTGCGCAGTGGTGACTACACCGGTTTTGCCGTTGACACCAATAACCTTGCAGTTCTGTTTGCGCTGTTGCAGGCGAAACAACAGGCGCCGGACACCGCCCGGGTTTTCGGTTCCACGGTACTCGATCTGGAGACCGTGGATGTCGAATTCATCGACGAAAAAATACAGCCCCTGGAACTGCTGGCTCGCGGTTGGGCGCAAGGACCGGGGCTCAACTTGCTGCAGGGGGCCTACAGCCGGCGTGAAGAATGGGGCCGTCTACTGCGTCCCTGGGCATCCAGTGCGGCATTGCTGCTGGCCGGCGTCATCCTGGTCGGGGTTACGGCGGGATTGAACTATTTTCATCTCTCCGGGCAGCGCGAACAGCTGAGTGCTGAAATAGAAGATGTTTTTCGCAAGGCCTTCCCCCAGGCAAAACGTATTGTCAATCCGCGCGTGCAGATGGAACAGAAGCTGGCACAGTTACGGCGTCAGGCGGGCGGTGGTAACACCGACTTTCTGGCCATGTTTGCCGAGACCGCCGACGTGGTCAGGTCGACCAAGGGTATCGATGTACGTGGTGCCAGTTATCGTAACGGGCGCCTGGATCTGGATTTACAGGCAGACAACCTGCAGATTCTGGATGGTCTCAAACAATCGCTGGTCAGCAGTGGCCTGATGAGTGCGGAGATCCAGTCGGCAAGCACGGGGGCGGATAGGAAGGTCAAAAGCCGGATGCGTGTGCAGGTGAAAGGCTCATGAAGGACTGGTTTGCAGGGCTGGAACCCAGGGAGCGGTTGCTGGTTAGCGGCGGCGGCGTGGTGTTGCTTGTGTTGCTGCTGTACCTGATGATCTGGGAGCCGATCGCCGGCAACTACCGGGCTTTGAACGAAGGTGTGGCGGAGCAGCGGAAAACCCTGGCCTGGATGCAGCAGGCCGCTGTGGAGCTGAAGCAGCTGCAGCGCAGTGGCTCCGGTACTGCGCGCGGGCTCGGCGGTCGTTCCCTGTTGTCAGTGGTGGATCAATCGGCGCGCTCGGGCGGTCTGGGACCAGCCATCAAACGCATCGAACCGGAAGGCAACAAGGGCGTCAAGGTGTGGCTGGAAGGCGTCGCGTTTGATCCGATGATTTTGTGGCTGGGCAAGATCACCAGGACCTACCAGATTGAAACCAGCATCATCACCATCGAACCTCAGGGTGGTGGCCGCGTCAACGCGCGTCTCACCCTGCTGGACCCCGCTGCATGAAATTATGGTGGCGGAGTGTGCTGCTGGGCGCGTTGGCCTACCTGCTGTTTCTGTTTATGACGGCGCCAGCGACTAAAGTATTGCCGCTTTTTCAGTCCCAGCTGCAAGACATCCGGTTTACGGGTGTTGAGGGCACTCTCTGGTCTGGCAAGGCCGTACAGCTTGATGTTTCACCGCTGCAGTTAAAAGACGTGAACTGGAGCTTCCGGCCATTTGGCTTGTTTGTCGGTCGTGCGGTGTTCGATATTCACGGTCAGTTGCAGGCGCAGATGCTTAAGGCGAAGGTCGGGAGCACTTTTCTGGGGGGTCGCTATCTGTCGGATGTACGGGGGCGTGTCAGCGCCAACGATCTGTTGTCCTGGCTGGGGCTGAGGCAGTTAAAGCTCGGCGGTATGCTGGATTTCGATATCGACGAGGTGGAATGGTCGGAGTCCGGGCTGCCTGCTATGGCGGGGATTGCCAGCTGGTCACCAGCACAGCTTGTCTCACCGATAAAACTGGTATTGGGCAAGGCTGAGCTTGAAACGCAGATTGAGGATGCTGTGACGCGGGGCCGACTGGAAACAACGGGTGGTGCACTGCTGGTCCAGGCGGACGTTGAATTGAAAGCCGATGGCGCCTATCGCTTTGATGCCGATATTCAACAGAAGTCCGATGTACCGCAGGCGGTATTGAAATTCCTGTCGACCTTTGCAGAATATAAGGATGGAAGCTACCGGCTCGAGTGGGCCGACAAGCTGTAGGAGCGGAGAAATTCTTACATGAGCGGTAAAAAGACCATTCCCATCGAGGCCATGACACTCGAAACCAAGTGTGGTTACTGCACCAATTCAAAATGTTGTACCTATATCAGTCAGCAAATCGACAGCCCCAGGTCCAAGCACGATTTCGATTTCCTGCTCTGGCAGATCTCGCATCGGGATATTCGTATATTCAAAGATGAAGGCAGCTGGTATTTGCTGGCGGAAACCCCTTGTAACCACATCCTGCCCGACGGCCGCTGTGGGATTTACGATGACAGACCACAGATCTGCCGCGACTATTCCAACGATTATTGCGAGTTTGATGCACCGGCAGAAGACGGATTCGAGCTCTATTTTGACGGTTACACGGCGCTGCTCAAGTACTGCAAGAAACGCTTCAAACGTTGGGGACAGCGGCCTTATTAAGCACTTGCATTAATTGGGGTCAGAGACGAATGGCACTAAGTTAAGGCGGCTTTTCCTCTGTAGGGCCGAATTTATTCGGCCTTTAGCTGTTGGC
>JBDNAP010000402.1:0-2965 GCA_039768325.1 Thiogranum sp. | reverse complement strand
TGCCACATGCGAGCGGCCGCGTCACCACATAGCGAAGCGCGGTAGTGACGCGGCCGCAATCGGAACCTAAGTGCGAATGGCGCGGGAATATTTTTGGGATGCGCCCGAATGCCACCGGGATTACGGCGTAACTGCTAAACAAATACTTCGGTTTTGGCAATGACAATGGTGTACGGTCTGTCTATACTCCCAACACGCAATCGGTATTATCCGCGGCCACTGCGGCAAAGTGGCAAGCAAGGCACCACCAGGACCGTGTAACGGGTGCATCGGCGCAAGCCGCGGTCCATCTTCCACACAGGGCAGCTCCTCACAGGTCTGTCTATCTTCGCAGGCATCTGCCTGTCTTAAACCACGAGCCTCGTGCCCGATGATCGCCTTTGGCGATTATCTTGCCGTGCTCATCTTTCATTAACTGCGGATTCATGGTAACAGGCGATGGCACATGCGGTAACTTGAACTCTCGGCTCCAGTCTATGTGTTAGCCGTTAACAGGGAGAAGAGTAGTTCTACTGGAGCGCCGCTGCTTCTATATGGAGCTTGTTGTCAAGAAAACCGGTCACCTTCGCGGCCGCATTACTATCACTGCTGTCAAGTAAAATCAGGAATACTGAGTGCAATACGTGTTCGCCTTTTTTTATACTCTTCTTTGTCTTAATGACATAACCTGCTTCCACTGCTTGTCCCGAATCGTTTGCCAGGTAAGGTGCTACACTGAAGTATTCGCCGATCCCCTTGGGTACCTTGATGCGGCTGACGACGGTCAGACGATCTCCGTGCAGGCTCAGCCACCTTGCCTCTTTTCTGTCGGCTAGCAGATTCAAGTTGTGCTGACTATTGGCAATGTTTATCGATGCGGTCGTTTGCGGCACCCTGGCGTATCTGAATACATCGTTTCTGTACCTTGATGCGGCAAGCATTTCGACACCTTTAACTGGGAAGCGCATGGAAAAAAGCATCGGAACTTCCGCATGCCATGGATAGTAGTAGTGATCACAGTTTACGTCCGGTGACCGCATGCCAGCCTTTATCTTTACATGATCAACACTACGTTTCACGACCCTTACCGGACCGTTTATGTACCCCGCATCATAGCCATCGATAGCGCGTTCATCGAATTCCATGGTTGTGGTTAGCGGCCCCATTCCTGCTTTCACCTTGCCATTTATCCTGCTGCGTTCAAGAATTGACACTCCGTCGACTTTCAGGTCAACGAGCATCACAGAATGTTTCGGCGAATAGACCAACTCGTATCCAGGCGCGACGACACGGCGCCCGCTTTCCTGATAGCTGACGTAGCGTTGCTTGGCCAACGCAGTTGGGTTTGATGCGTAGTAAACAATATAGATCCAGCCCCTTGAACCGTCTTGTGGATCTGATATTTCGAGCTCCACCATAACGGAGCCAGGTATATTTGGGGCAGATGTATAACGATTTCCAACGTCTCTGGCCATGAATACGAGCAGGTCGTTGCTGTCAAACAGGGCTCTACCTGGCGGGTCCTGGTCGTCAACCGTCAAGTCCCTGCTTCGGGTTGACGGCAGATCGAGGTACTCATCTTCCGGAATCTCGATCTGCCTTTTCCCGCTCTCAGGTATCTTGGTCCAAACCCAGTCGCCAGCCGCATTCTTCTGGTCGATCTGAAAAGGAATGGGTAACAGTTTATTGTTTCGCGACGCATAAACCCTCATGTCTTCTATGCTGACACCGATCATGGACGCCAGGTCCCGACCTGAAACCTGGACCGGCTCAATCTTAGCTTCGAAGTCACGGAAGTCATTGCCAAGGGTTGCCACCGGCCATAGGTATGTCAAAAGCATGAAAAACACGACACGTGGTTTCACAGCAATGATGATCAACATACTTGCCTCCATGGTCGGGTAGCAGCGATTCGGACTGCTCAGGCCAAGTATAGCGTGGCGCTTCATTTCTGTGGCCAAGGACTGTCATTGCTGCACAGGACCTTCCCTGAGGCTGCTGGGATTAGTCGGAACCTCGACAGGATCCACTTCTGGTTGGTATGCCGAAGAATATTGATATTGGGGTATTATTCGGTGAAATTGTCTGCTGAGTACACTGTTGGCGACGATTCTGTTACGCGCTGTGTTGTGCCCCGCCAAGGAAGCGCATTCCCCGCGTGGTCGGTACCCGACGGGATTAACACATAAAATTGGGGTATGCCCTGGATAAGCAACTGAACATCATTGGCTTGATCCGTTTTAGCCTCGCTTCCGCTCTCTTACTCGCGGAACAACGATCAGCAAATCACAGCCACCCAGTCCAAACATTCGGATGCTGCCAAAAATGGCTGCCTGTTCTGAGATAACGTAAAGGCGAATTGGGTGGTTACGCGATCGACGTGGATTTCTGAGCAGGACGACTTCAGGTTCGCCGAAAGTAACAGGATTGCAAAGCTGGTCAAGGTCGGGAACGCTGATCGAGGCGTCCATCCCAAACGGCATGCCGCATCCCGGGCTTGCCTGCGGGTAGGGGGACGGTTATCGCGTCACGGGCGCTTGTATGGGTATCCGGCCGGCAATCGCCAGAAGTTCGATTTCACATGCGTGAGCGGGCGCTGGGTGTCTCCAGGCCGCCCGCCTCCTCTCAGGACGAGGATCAGGTCGGAGCTCGCCGCCGGGCTGCCGCGAAAGTAGCCGTGCCTGATCAAGCCCTTAACATCCTGGACTTCGATGATGCTGAGATTCGGAACTTCAGCAAATATCGCTTCGTCAGTTGCTCCCAGGTCGTCGACCTCCAGACGACCGAAGCGCCTGCCGCTCATGAACGATTCGGACAATTTCAACGCGGTGTCCGCCCGCGTCGTATAGATCGTGATGCGGCCGATCGCGGGGCCAAACTTCTCGGCGACGAGGCGCTGTCGTACGACGCCGAAGTCGAGGTCGGGCGCGGCCAGGACCAGGTTGGCGATGCGCAGGTGCTCGCGGGCGCTGCCATGGACCGCGCG
>JBDNAP010000401.1:0-8752 GCA_039768325.1 Thiogranum sp. | reverse complement strand
CATCCGCAAGTAGAGATCGAGGTGATTACATCGCGTGGTGAGGCCGGTACCAGGGTTACTGATCTTTTCCCTAACCTGCGTGGTTATATCGATATTGAGTTCAGCGAGCCGGATCAGTCTGCGCTGGCTGATTGTGATCTGGTGTTCTTTGCGACACCGAATGGTATCGCCATGGGTATGGCTGAACAGCTGCTGGAGCAAGGTGTACGGATAATTGATCTGGCGGCGGATTTCAGATTGAAGGAGGCAGCGGTATGGCGGCAATGGTATGGTATCGATCACGCCTGTCCTGAGCTCTTGCAAGAAGCCGTTTACGGTTTGCCCGAAGTCAATCGTGCACACATTGCCAAAGCGCGCCTGGTAGCCAATCCGGGCTGCTATCCCACCGCAGTGCAACTGGGATTTCTTCCTCTGCTTGAAGCGGCCTGTATCGATCTGAGTGCGCTAATCGCAGACTGCAAGTCGGGTGTCAGTGGCGCCGGTCGCAAGGCCAGTGTGGGTACCCTGCTTGCGGAAGCATCCGAGAGCTTCAAGGCGTATGCAGTGCCGGGACACCGCCACCTGCCGGAAATCCGTCAGGGTCTGCAGCTGGCGGCCGGCGTTTCAGTCGGCTTGACCTTTGTTCCGCATCTGGTACCGATGATTCGCGGTATTCACGCCACCCTTTATGCACGGTTGATCGATTCCGCCGTGGATCTGCAGACGGTGTTTGAAAACCGTTATCAGCAGGAGCCCTTTGTCGATGTATTGCCTGCCGGTTCGCACCCTGAAACCCGCACGGTGAAAGGCGCTAATCACTGTCGTATCGCCGTGCACCGGGCGCCAGAAGCAGACACAGTCGTCGTTTTATCCGTCATTGATAACCTGGTCAAGGGTGCGGCCGGGCAGGCGGTGCAGAACATGAATATCATGTTCGGCTTTGAAGAGGGCGCCGGTCTGCAATCAATCGGACTCATCCCCTGATTGCGGCACGATAGTTGCCTTAGTCTTTACTGAATTCGATGGAAACTGGTAACCGAAAAATTCTGGTGTATCAGCCAGTGTACGTCTGGCTTGGGATTGCCGTTTCAATAGCGCTGCTGGCGACAGCGGCGTATCTGTTGTTCGAGCGAGGCAAATACCATGCAGTTTCGGGGCTGGAAAAGTTAAACCGGCAGCATGGCGAGCTGGAACAGCGGGTTACAGAATTGCAGGAGACGAATCTCAGCCTGAGTGAACAGGCAGCGGTGGCGCAGCGATCCAGCGAAATCGACCGGCGTGCCAGCCTGGAAGTTCGCAGGGAGTTCGCCAGTTTGCAGGATGAGCTGCTGGAACTGCGAAAAGAACTGGATTTTTATCGGGGCATTGTTTCTCCGGGCGACACTAAGCCGGGTGTACGGATACAAAGATTGCAGCTGGAGCCCCGCACGGAATCCGGCAATGTTCTCTACCGTTTGACCCTGACCCAGGTAAAGCAAAATGAGCGATATGTGCGCGGGGTCATAGAAATGGAGGTCGAAGGCCTGGAGGATGGAGAACCCAAGGTGCTGATGTTCAAAAAGCTGGCCGCGGGTAACAACAAGGCGCTGACCTACAAGTTCCGCTATTTTCAGAATGTTGAGGGGGAAATATGGATTCCGCCCCAATTTAAGCCGAGACAGGTACGGGTTGTGTTGAAACCACAGGGCAAAGGGCAGCCGTCAGCAATCGAAAAGGTTATGGATTGGCCCACCTGACCGGGTGGCAATGTGTTTAGTGAGGGCCTGTTAACAGGCTTTAGGGAGGCAAGACATGTTTGGAAGAGGGAAAACATCCGGCGGTTCTCGTATAGAGACGGTCATTGGTCCGCAAACCGTACTTGAAGGTGATATCAGTTTCAGCGGAGGCTTACATATCGATGGCAAGGTGAAGGGAAACATCAATGCCGAATCGGGTAGCAAAGCTGTTCTAACGGTAAGCGAACAAGGACGTATTGAGGGCGACGTGCGGGTTCCCAACCTGGTATTGAATGGTGCAGTGCAGGGTAATGTCTACGCCAGCGAGCGCGTCGAGCTGGCCAGTCATGCCAGGGTCACCGGCAACCTGTACTACAGTCTGATCGAGATGGCTATGGGCGCCGAAGTGAATGGTAATCTGGTGCACCAGGAACAGCGGCGGCGGGCGGATGACGTTAAGCCACAACGGAAAAGTGTTGAGGAGCCCGGGATTAGTGTTGAGGAGCCCAGGATTGGTGTTGAGGAACCCGGGATTAAGGCGGTGAAGTGAATCCCGCTATTTGTCCTGGAGCCTGGATAATACTTGACCGTAATAGTCGGGAAATGCATACTAGCGCCATTATGCAGAGCATTTTTCTGGAGACCGACTGATGACGGAAAACACCGCTGAGGATGTCAAGACAAGCGATGAGTTGCTGGTATTTACCGATAATGCCGCTTCAAAGGTTAAAGGTTTGATCGAAGAGGAAGGCAATCCCGGCCTGATGCTGCGAGTTTTTGTGACTGGCGGCGGATGTTCGGGTTTCCAGTACGGATTTACTTTTGATGAGAATATCAATGACGGTGACACCGAAGTGGAAAAGAATGGTGTCAAGCTGCTGGTTGATCCCATGAGTTATCAGTACCTGGTGGGTGCCGAGATCGACTACAAGGAAGACCTTGAAGGCGCACGCTTTGTGATCATAAATCCCAATGCCACAACGACCTGTGGCTGTGGATCTTCATTCTCGGCCTGAGAGGTTCTTAAAACGGAAGTTCAGGGGGCACAGATCGTGCCCCTTTTTTATGCGAAAAATGGGCCGGCACTGAACTGTCCTGTAAAGCCCCGCGCAAGCGCAGCAATCACCGCAGGCAACCGTTATACTGGCGTTCCTCGTCACTATTCGGGAGCCTCTGATTATTTCGCTCTATCCTGGCTTGCAGGTATCCCAATACCTGCAAGATGCGCTTTGCGCGGCCTATGATGATTCGTTAAGCAAATCAGAGATTCCATGGCAACGAGATACACTGGAATGCCGAGCGAAAGCGGCTGCGTTGAATATTCAGGAGAACTGAATGAGTGAATATTTACCCGGACTGGAGGGTGTTCCGGCAACCCGGTCCAATATCTCTGATCTGGATGGCTTGAATGGGGTTCTGACCTACCGTGGCTACCGCATTGCAGATCTGGCCGTAGACAGCACCTTTGAGGAAACCAGCCTGTTGCTGCTGGACGGTCAGTTGCCCACGCACGAGCAACTTGCCGCATTCGATGACCAGTTGCGTTCCAACCGTATTGTGAAATACAACGTACGGGAGATCATGAAATACCTTCCCGCTACCGGGCACCCGATGGAAATGCTGCAGACGGCGGTAGCCAGCCTGGGCATGTTCTATCAGGGCGATGAATGCCTCACCGGGAGTGATGTCTGCGAGGACGTGAATTATGTGCACAATATGTCGGTCAAGATCATTGCGCGTATGGCGACCATTGTTGCCATGTGGGAGCACGTGCGCAATGGCTATGATCCGTACGCGCCTCGCAAGGATCTGAGCTACGCCGAGAACCTGTTGTACATGTTCAGTGGCGAGGATCCGGATCCATTCCTGGCGCGCATTATGGATGCCAGCCTGATTCTGCATGCCGAACACACTATTAATGCGTCTACCTTTGCGGCGCTGGTCGCCGGTTCGACACTCGCCAGTCCTTTCCTGGTGATTGCGGCGGCGGTGGGTACGCTGGCGGGACCACTGCACGGCGGAGCCAATCAGCGAGTCGTTGAAATGTTGCAGCAGATCGGACGTCCTGAGAACGTGAAATCCTGGCTTGACGAAAAACTGACTGAAAAGGCCAAGATCTGGGGTATGGGGCATCGTGAGTACAAGGTGAAGGATCCACGGGCCACTATCCTGCAGAAACTGATGCACGAGCTGATGGAGCATCGCGGTGGTAACTTGGGTGTTATGTTCGAGACAGCGCTGGCGCTGGAAGAAGCCTGTGAGGAAAAGCTCGCGCCAAAAGGCGTGTACGCCAATGTCGATTTTTACTCCGGTATTCTATACAAGGAAATGGGTATCCCGCCGGATCAGTTTACCTCGATCTTCGCCATCGCCCGGTCGGCAGGCTGGTTGGCGCACTGGCGTGAACAGCTCGGTGATAACCGGATTTTTAGGCCTACCCAGGTTTACGCCGGTGAATCGATACGTGATTATGTGCCGATTGACGAGCGCTAGCCGGTTTCCTTTCTGCAGCCAACTCTGGAATTTACCCGCCCGGAGGTAGGTTGCATGCACCCATAGCACCGCTTTGGGTGCGCTGGTAACCGCGGGCAGATTGCCGTGATCTGCTCACTGGGTAGGTGTTATTTCTCGATAAAGTTGAGCCCGGGATTGGCCAACACCTCACCGAGGGTATCAGCCGGGACGCCCGGGTCCCATCAGTCAGACCGGTCGATGTCCGTCTATCATTGCAGGTATGGGCCCACGAACCAGCAGGCATCGCAGGGAAATGTCTGTGTTGTGGCGAGGTTTAGGACATCTTTCCGGTAGACCACCAGCGCGGCATCGATGCCGTCTACGCCGGTGTCGGACATAAGGCCGAGGTCATGCCCGGGTATTGTTCTGCGTAGCTGCCGCTCAGTCGCCGCCTTGCAGGGCAACGGTCTGGGTATCTTCCGTTTTCAGCTGTACCAACAGGTTCTCGGTCGCAAGTTTGAAGTCTTCACGGTATTTTTTGGGTAAGGGTGCGGCATCCGGCAGTTTGACTGTGAGCGGATTGCGATGCACACCGTTTACAAGAAACTCGTAGTGCAGGTGGGGACCGGTAGCCAGGCCGGTACTGCCGATATGGCCGATAATCTGTCCCTGCTGGACCCGGCTGCCGTTTTTCAAGCCGCGCACGTAGCTATTCAAATGAGCATACAAGGTACTGTAGCGGCTGCCATGCTGAATGATAACTGTTTTGCCATAGCCGCCTTTTTTACCCCGCAAAACGATTTTACCGGCGCCCGTTGCCTTGACCGGCGTACCCCGGGGTGCCGCGTAATCGACACCCTTGTGGGCGCGGATTCTGTTGAGAATGGGATGTTTCCGGCCCAGGCTGAAGCGTGAGCTGATGCGTGAAAACTCGACCGGTGTGCGCAGGAAGGTCTTGCGCATACTGCGGCCGTCTGCTGTGTAATAGTCGGTGCGACCCTGTTTGTCGGTATAGCGCACCGCCTGATGCAGCTTGTCGTCGTTGATGAATTCGGCAGCCAGGATATTACCAGTGCCAATACGTTCGTCGTCCAGGTAGAGGTCTTCGTAGAGTACTGAGAATCGGTCACCGCGGCGGATATCAAGCGCAAAGTCGATATCCCAGCCAAAGATCCCTGCCAGTTCCATAGTGATGTTTTCAGGCAAATTCGCCTGTTGGGCCGCCAGGAATAAAGAATTTTCAATTTCTGCAGCGGCGCGCCTGGCCCGGCGTTCCGGTTCACGCACGATCAGTTGTGGTTCGTAGCCGGACTCGGATCGAATAACTTTAACCTGATTCAGGGCGTCGATTTCGTAAAACAGTTCGAGCAGACCATCTTCGGGCGTGGTTCGCATACGAAGTTTCTGGCCGGGATAGATCCGCGTCAGTTTTTTGGCGGCACCGCCACTGGCAACAATATCATGGAGCTGACGCGGAGGAATGCCTTGTTTGGAGAAAATACGTGCCAGGCTGTCACCCGCCTGTACGGTGACTTCATGCCAGCTGCCGGTCTGTTCTTCTTCTGCAACAATGGCTTGTTCAACAGGCTGGGCTGGTGACTGGCTGACCACTGGCTCGGGAATCTGTATTTCGGCTGTGGTGACTACGGTTTCTGCCGTGGATATCTCGGCCTTCGGGACATTTAGTGTTAACTCTTTGCTTCTAAGGGCATTTGCGTCAAAAGATGTCAGCGAAAAGAGCCCGATGGCAAGGCCGGATACGATGCCCAGCAGCGCCCACCGCAAGCCTTTACCCATTCGTCTCGGTGTCCGGTGGTTGTCGTGCCAGCCTGAACCGTAATCCCGTAAGGAAGAGTTATTATATCGCACCAGAAATCCCTTCAATTTTTAACACTAAACGTAACTGACAAACCTGCTTGCGGTCAACCATCTTGAACACTAAATAGCGGTTTGCGAACAGATCAACTGCTGGTCCAGTGGTGTGACTTTGCTCCTGTCGCAAACAATAACCAATCAATGCCGCAGTTGTTTGTTCAAGTCTAACAATGGTTTGTCTGTCACAAGTCCGGCTGATAACTCCGCAAGCAGTCAGCTTATCGGCCAACTTGTGCTACTCTTTTGCCCCAATTTTGAACGGATCGGGGGAAAATAAATGTTGCAGGCTGAGGCGCTCGAGCAGATAAAGCGGGGAGCGCAGGAAATACTGGTGGAAAGCGCGTTGATTGAGCGCTTGAACGAAGGCCGTTCGCTGCGCATAAAGGCCGGATTTGACCCGACTGCTCCGGATCTTCATCTTGGTCACACTGTCTTGCTCAATAAGCTGCGCCAGTTTCAGGAACTCGGTCACGAGGCAATATTCCTGATCGGTGATTTTACCGGCATGATCGGTGACCCCAGCGGAAAAAATGTCACCAGAAAACCTCTCAGCAGAGATGAGGTGATTGAGAATGCCGAGACCTACGAAACCCAGATTTTCAAGGTTCTGGATCCGGAAAAGACGCTGGTGATGTTTAATTCCAGCTGGATGAACAAAATGGATGCGGCGGATCTGATTCAGCTGACCGCGAAGCATACGGTGGCACGTATGCTGGAACGGGACGATTTCAGTAAGCGTTACAGTTCCGGCCAGCCTATCGCTATTCACGAATTCATTTATCCGCTGGTTCAGGGCTATGACTCGGTGGCGCTGAAGGCGGATGTCGAACTCGGTGGCACCGACCAGAAGTTTAATCTGCTGGTCGGTCGCCAGTTACAGGAAGCCTACGGTCAGAAACCGCAGGTGGTACTGACCATGCCGATCCTGGAGGGGCTCGACGGCGTTCAGAAGATGTCCAAGTCTCTGAATAATTATATCGGTATTTCGGAGGCGCCGGATGAGATGTTCGGCAAGCTGATGTCGATTTCTGATGAACTGATGTGGCGATATTTTGAACTGCTGAGTTTCCGTCCCATGGCGGAGATCAGAAAGCTGAGGCAGGCGATGGATGAGGGGCGTAATCCGCGCGATATCAAGTTCGAACTGGGCAGGGAACTCGTGACCCGCTTCCATTCACAGAGCGATGCTGATCGTGCCCAGGAGAATTTCATAGCCCGTTTTCAGAAAGGTGCACAGCCGCAGGATATTCCGGAGGTCAGTCTGTCGGCGACCGGTGAGGGAATCCCTATCGCCAATGTGCTGAAGGACGCGGGTCTGACCTCCAGCACATCGGCGGCGATGCGTATGATCAGGCAGGGAGCTGTACGGCTGGACGGAGAGCGGGTCGCTGATACCAGGCTCCGTTTGATGGCTGGTACCAGCAGTGTCTGCCAGGTTGGAAAACGCCGCTTTGCCAAAGTGGTGATAAGTTAGCGCGGTTATTTGCTGGGTTGCCTGCTGCTCGATGCCAGTGATATTTTCCAGCTGGGGCGGAAATATCTGAAATCCTGTCTATACTTAGCGTTAGTTATAGGACGCCAATAGAAGCGTGCCCTGTGCCTGGATAGAAATTCTTTTGAGAGTTTTCCTCGATAATGGAAAGTAAAACAATTCTCTTGGTTGAAGATAATCCAGATGATGAAGCGCTCACACTGCGTGCATTGAAGCGCAACAATATTCTTAACGAGGTGATTGTCGCCCGCGATGGCGCCGAAGCACTGGATTACCTGTTTGCGCGCGGGGCGCATAGCGGCAGGGACACCAGTAAACAGCCTGAGGTGATCCTGCTCGATCTGAAACTGCCAAAGGTTGACGGCCTGGAGGTGCTACAGCAGATCCGACAGGATGAGCGAATCGGGCGACTCGCCGTTGTCATTCTGACTTCATCCAACGAAGAGCGGGACATCATTGCCGGTTACGATCTCGGAGCAAACAGCTATATCCGTAAGCCGGTTGATTTTAACCAGTTTATGGAGGCGGTTCGGCAGCTGGGGCTCTACTGGCTGGTATTGAACGTATCACCGCCCAGACCCAGGGCTTGAGTTCAGCGGCCATTTTCGTGAACCGATTTCCGGGTTCGATGTGCCTGTCGCAGGCAGCGGAGCCCCTGGTTTAGCAGCGCTTTTTCCCGATTCATTTTCAAATACGAATAAAGTCCGGTTTTCCGCTTGACGGCCCTATAGCGGGCTGTATAATGCGCGCCTCTGCTTCGGGGGACAGCTGTCCCGCTACCGGAAAATATGCAGAAACTATTGACTGGACAGGCAAACTTGTCACATACTTGTTCGTCTTCGCTGGCCGAGCGTCAGCGAGTTCTTTAACAGTTTAGATCAGGTAATTTGTGTGGGTGCTTACGTCGAACTGGTTGCGTAGCTAAAGCAACATTCGATGCAAGCAAACTCAATTAAATTCCGAGTTTTGTGTACATCGAGCCAAGATTGGTCGCCTCAAGCGACTGTCAAACTTGAACTGAAGAGTTTGATCCTGGCTCAGATTGAACGCTGGCGGCATGCCTAACACATGCAAGTCGAACGGAAACGACAGGAGCTTGCTCCTGGGCGTCGAGTGGCGGACGGGTGAGTAATGCATAGGAATCTACCCATGTAGTGGGGGACAACCTGGGGAAACTCAGGCTAATACCGCATGAGCCCTTCGGGGGAAAGCAGGGGATCTTCGGACCTTGCGCTAT
>JBDNAP010000059.1:0-3073 GCA_039768325.1 Thiogranum sp. | reverse complement strand
GAGATATACGTTTTCCCGGCCGGAAAGTTCATTGTGAAAACCGGTCCCAACCTCGAGAAGGCTCGATGTGCGTCCGTGTATTTCAACACGTCCTTTGGCAGGCAGCGTAATTTTCGACAGAATTTTCAGCAAAGTGGACTTTCCAGCACCATTGCGGCCAATGATTCCGACAATTTCGCCCTGCATCACATCAAACGATACGTTGCTCAACGCCCACAGGACGTTTGGATCGGCATTCGCCTCGGGATTGCTGAAATCCAGATCATCAAAGTTATATAAGGAGCGGTATTTCCGGTAATTGCTGAGCGGACTCCTGAGCATCTTTAAAAGTGCCGCCACCAAAGAATCCTCCGCGTCTTCTTTTGCGCCGAGCCGGTAGACCTTGCTGACCTTGTCCACCCGTATTGCGAGATTGCTCACAGGCATCTTTTCCTCTGATTTGATGTGCCTACAAAATGTTGTCCTGAACCACCGGCTACCGGAACAGCCGCCAGTCGTGTTCGGTCGGACACTTTAACATGCGCAGCATTCACTGTGGCTCCCGTGATGGCCTGGCGCTCACTTCTGAAGTTTTGTAACGTCATGACGGCTTGTCGGAAACCGGCAATAAAAACTTGAACATAGGCGCTTTCCCATCGCAAATCGTCATCGCCTTTCAATGTCGGTCGACCAGGCATATCCGTCGACATATTTAACAGGCTGATCAACTGATCATAACACTCTTATTGCAGAGGTTCTGATATTTCCGCAGATGTGGTGCAAAATTAGATAAAATGCTATCTCTCTGATAACAATAAATTATAAGCTTCAGATTGATACGCATAGTCGAACTCCAGAAGCAGAGGACAGCGATTCGGCAGGCAAAGACTCATAATATTACGTCGACATTTTTTACATTGGTTAATTTGCCGCGGCATTGATTCAATCACATACATGCCGAATATCACAGATCCCAATTACCGCTATCCATATGAACTATAAAGATATTATATAGCAAAAGCTTACAGCTGGCTTCAGCTCGATAGCAAACCGCCAAAAGCTATGGCATAGTTTCTGCGTAAATATTCCCAATTGTGTAGAATACACCGCTGTAATTCTAATATCTTGGGGCAAGCACAGCTGTTTCACCAACGTGAAAGAATGGCATCAGATGCCGAATGGCGCGTTTCGACTGAAATAGTGGGTGCTGGGAACTTAAAAAAGACAAGGCGTTGGCGCCAAGCGATAACTGCTGCATCGATTAACACCTATATGATTCAACATCATCGTTGAGCCGGAGCGTTAGAGGAATGACCATTACCAGAAGAAAAAGTATTGCCATTATTGGCCCCATATCGTGCGTTGATATTTTCGGGTGGCTCCTACTGGTGAGCGCCCTGACCGCGTGCGGCGGTGGCGGCGGTGGTGACAGCGTAACCCAGACCGCTCCAGTCCAGACCGCTCCGGTCGCCGCCTCCGGTGTTCTGTCTACCGACGAAGATACGGCCGCCAACAGTACATTGAGCGCCAGCGACGGCCAGGGAGACAGCCTGACCTACAGCATCGTCAGCAACGCGGGTAAAGGCACGGCCACCGTCACGGACCCGGCCACCGGGACCTATACCTACACCCCCGACCCGGACGCCGATGGTGCGGACAGCTTCACCTTTAAGGCGAACGACGGCACGGAAGATTCCAACGTCGCAACCGTGGCGGTAACGATCAATCCGGTCAACGATGCGCCCGTCGCGGCGGACGGTATTCTGCAGACCGATGAAGATACACCCGCAAGCGGTACCTTGAGTGCCGGCGATGTAGATAATGTCAGCTTAACCTACAGCATCGTCAGCAACGCAGGCAAAGGCACAGCTACCGTCACGGACACGGCCACCGGCGCCTACACCTACACCCCTGATCCGGGCACCAACGGTGCGGACAGCTTCACCTTCAAAGCCAACGACGGCGCAATGGATTCAAACGTGGCGACGGTATCGGTGACGGTCATTGCGGCCAACACCCCGCCTGTTGCCACCGGGAACTGCAGCACTACGCCCCAGGAACAGACCCTGCCCGGTATTCTCGATGCCACGGACCTCGAGACACCCACCTTGTTGATGTACAGCCTGAATGCCGATGGCTCGGGAGGGCTGGGTCCCATCACCACGGCGAACGGTGGCACAGTCACCATCACCGATGCCACCACTGGCGCATACACCTACACGCCGGCCAGCCCGCCCGGCGGCCGCGGGACGGATAGCTTTGACTTTCAGGTCAGCGACCCGGACGGAGGCAATGACAGCGCCACGGAAACGGTCATTGTCGACCGGAAAATCATGCCGTTGGGTGACTCCATCACCCAGGGGGTGATCACGCCAACCCCTGCCGACCTGGTCGGCTACCGGCTACCGCTGTCCGATTCGTTGATCACGGCGGGTTTCAGCTTCGATTTTGTCGGCAACTTGAGCGACGGTTCAGGTATCCCGGATTTCGACTTCAACCACGAAGGTCACCCCGCCTGGAGTGCGGCTGATATCGCCTTCGGCCTCTTGCGTATGGGCTATCCGGACGAAGGCGTGCGCGTCTGGCTCGATGACAACCCGGCCGATATCGTGCTATTGCACGCCGGAACCAACGACCTAGCTTCGACTACTGAGGTCGATATCGCCAACATACTGACCGAGATTGACAACTGGGAAGCCAGCGCCGTCGGCAATCCTGTCACCGTCCTGCTGGCGCTGATTATCGACCAGGACCCAATCGATCCGGCAGTGACGACCTTCAACGACGCTGTCCAGATCATGGCTAACGGACGGATCATTGCCGGTGACGATATTATCGTTGTCGATCAGCACAGCGCCCTGACTTACCCGGCTGACTTGAGCGATGCGCTGCACCCCGATGACACCGGTTACGGCAAGATGGCCAACACCTGGTTCAACGATCTTGCCCCCCTGCTGGATGCCTGTCCGTAATACCAGTGGCGCAGCAGAATAACCATAAAAAAATATTTATCGTGATGTGGCCGAAGCTGCCCTGATTTGATGAACTAAAAAGCGCACAACTAAGGACACCCTGTCCCGACAATAAAAAGGCG
>JBDNAP010000400.1:0-7017 GCA_039768325.1 Thiogranum sp. | reverse complement strand
TCTCGATTGCCACGATTATGGTTTTCATCGGCAGAAATTCTTTCCAATTGCTTTTACCAACAGCGCCTATTGTAGAGTCACCCGGCTCGATGTGATACGCGGCGGCTGCCTGATTCTGTAATTCCATGCACTATCCGGGGTTATGCTGGATTTTTCAAACCCGTATACTAACCGGCTGACTCAGGGCGCTATCAAATCAGGTGCTTAGGGTGACTGGCGAAAGTGGCGGAATTGGTATACGCGCTGGATTTAGGTTCCAGTGGGGCAACCCGTGAGAGTTCGAGTCTCTCCTTTCGCACCAAAAACAAATTTATTCGGCATGCGGTGCTACAGAAGTGCCGGATATGCCGGCAAATCGGTGATATTTGATTTCAGGTCGAGGACATTACATGCAAGTCTCTGTTGAAACCACTAGCGGACTGGGACGCCGTATGACGGTGCAAATACCGGCAGACCAGATCGATCAGCAAGTTGAGAGCAAACTCAAGCAACTGGCGCGTTCGGTGCGGCTGGATGGTTTCCGGCCCGGCAAGGTTCCCATGGGTGTGGTCAAAAAGCGTTATGAAACGCAGGTTCGGCAGGAAACTGCCGGTGAATTGATCGCGTCGAGCTATGAAGAAGCGCTGCAGCAGGAGAATCTGAAACCGGCCGGCGATCCGAATATCGAGCAAACCCGGAATCAGGCGGGACAGGAGCTTGAGTATGTGGCTGTCTTTGAAGTCTATCCTGACGTAGAGCCTCCCCAGTTGAGTGATATAACGCTCAAACGGATGGTCGCGGAAGTCGCTGATTCCGATGTCGACAACATGATTGAAAAATTGCGCAAACAGCGCGTCACCTGGACCAAGGCCGAGCGTGAGTCGGTGGAAGGCGACCGCCTGGAGATCGATTTCGAAGGCACTGTCGATGGTCAGCCCTTCACCGGGAACGCCGGACAGAAGGTACCGTTGGAACTGGGTAGTGGCGCCATGATCCCCGGTTTTGAAGAGCAGCTGGTGGGCGTCAGTGCGGGTGACAGGAAGACCATCGAGGTCACATTTCCGGCTGACTACGCATCCGGGGAAGTTGCCGGCAAAATGGCGAAGTTTGATGTCACCGTCAATGCCGTTGCCGAAGCCGAGTTGCCCGAAGTCAATGATGAGTTTGCGCGTACTTTCGGTATTGTTGATGGTGGTATGGACAAGCTGCGCCATGAAATCCGCAGCAATATGGAACGTGAACTGGCGGCCGGCATAAAGTCAAAGATCAAGCAGCAGGTGTTTGACGCGTTGCTGGAAAAAGCCGACCTCGATATACCCGCCTCATTGCTCGATAGTGAAATCGATGCCCTGCTCAAGAGAGAAGAGGGTGGTGCCGAAGCCGGCAGTGACCGCAGCCGGTTTGAAGCGGAAGCCAGACGTCGGGTATCACTCGGTTTGCTGATTGCCGAAATCATTCAGCGCGATCAGCTGCAGGTCGATCCGGAACGGGTTCGTGAAACGATTGAAAACCTGGCGCAATCCTACGAAAAACCGGATGAAGTCGTACAGTGGTATTACAGCAATCAGGAAATGCTGGCCGGTATCCAGACCCTGGTGATGGAAGACACCGTTGTTGAGTGGATTTCAGGGCAAGCAAAAGTTGAAGAGACATCAATAACATTTGACGAGCTCATGCAGTCCTGATTTAACTTTCTAGGTAAAGGAAAAATGCAAATGTCTGATAGCATTATCAAGGATGGAGCCACGGATATACAGGCCTTGAACCTGGTTCCGATGGTCATTGAACAGACTGCACGGGGTGAGCGGGCCTACGACATCTATTCACGCCTGCTGAAAGAACGCGTTGTGTTCGTTGTTGGCCCGGTTGAGGATTACATGGCCAACGTGATTGTCGCCCAGTTGCTGTTTCTGGAATCTGAAAATCCAGACAAGGATGTACACCTGTACATTAATTCACCGGGTGGTTCAGTGACCGCTGGACTGGCGATTTACGACACCATGCAGTTTATCAAAGCCGACGTCAGTACCATGTGTATTGGACAGGCTGCCAGCATGGGGGCTTTGCTGCTGGCCGGCGGTGCCAAGAATAAACGCTATTGCCTGCCTCATTCGCGCATGATGATTCATCAGCCGCTGGGCGGATTCCAGGGTCAGGCAACAGACATCGATATTCATGCCAGAGAAATTCTCCTGGTGCGGGAACGTCTGAACAAGATACTTTCAAACCATACGGGTCAGCCGCTGGAGAAGATAGAGACGGATACGGACAGGGACAACTTCCTCGGTGCGGAACAGGCCAGGGAATACGGCTTGATCGACGAGATCCTTGTATCCAGAAAGGGTGACGAGGAATAAATGCCGAAAAACCGTTGTTTGTGCCCGGAAACACTTGTCAGACGCGGTCATAAAGTGTTGAATAGGAACCGTCTGTTTTTGCAGCAGTCCGAGTGTTCAGGCGGTTGCAGATCTGCCGCTGATAGTGGGAATGGGAACCGCAATTCGGGGTCATCCAATGAATAATGATCGAAACGGTAAAAGCGACGACGGAAAACTGCTTTATTGCTCTTTCTGCGGAAAGAGTCAGCACGAAGTGCGCAAGCTGATTGCCGGCCCGTCCGTGTTTATCTGCGATGAGTGTGTCGAGCTTTGTAATGACATTATCCGCGAGGAAATGCAGGAAAAGACGTCCACGGGCGGCAATAAACTTCCCAAACCGCAGGAAATCAACGAAGTCCTCGACGAGTATGTCATTGGCCAGAGCAGTGCCAAGAAGGTTCTTTCGGTTGCCGTTTACAATCATTACAAACGCCTGGAGGCAGGTGGCAAGAAAGACGAAGTCGAGCTTTCCAAGAGCAATATTCTGCTCATCGGTCCAACCGGCTGCGGAAAGACCCTGTTGGCTGAAACACTGGCACGCCTGCTCAACGTACCCTTCACCATCGCCGATGCGACAACCCTGACCGAAGCCGGTTACGTCGGTGAAGACGTTGAGAATATTATCCAGAAACTGCTGCAGAAATGTGACTATGACGTTGACAAGGCGCAGACCGGTATCGTCTACATCGATGAGATCGACAAGATTTCGCGCAAGTCCGACAACCCGTCTATTACCCGTGATGTGTCTGGTGAGGGTGTGCAGCAGGCGCTGTCAAAGATCATGGAAGGCACGGTTGCTTCGGTTCCGCCGCAGGGTGGACGCAAGCATCCGCAGCAGGAATTCCTGCAGGTCGATACCTCCAATATCCTGTTTGTTGTTGGCGGCGCGTTCGCGGGCCTGGAAAAAATCATCAAGGGCCGTTCCGAAAAGGGCGGAATCGGATTCTCTGCCGAAGTGAAGACCAAGGACGAGGATATCAACGTCGGTGAAATTCTCTACGATGTGGAACCCGAAGATCTGATCAAATTCGGGCTTATTCCCGAGTTTGTTGGCCGTTTGCCGGTTGTGGCGACCTTGCAGGAGCTGGATGAGGGCGCGCTGGTCAGCATTCTTACCGAGCCCAAGAATGCCCTTACCAAGCAGTATGCAAAACTGTTCGAAATGGAAGGTGCGGAAATCGAGTTCCGTGAAGATGCACTGCGTGCCGTTGCCAAAAAAGCGATGGAGCGCAAAACCGGTGCGCGTGGTCTGCGCACCATCCTGGAGCATGTGTTGCTGAACATCATGTATGAATTGCCTTCCCTGGAGAACGTCCGCAAGGTTGTGGTGGACGAACGCGCCATCGACGGGGAGTCGGAGCCTTACCTGGTGTACGATTCAGAACTCGAACAGCGCACGGCGTCGGACTAACGTCATTTCTCCCACAGTTTTTTATCTTACCCTGTACTATCTGGGGTTCGGAACAACGTCCGCGCCCTTTCAAAGTAATGCCATTTCAGGGTAAGTATTTGTTTTTATGCTTCATCCCCACTATTTTGACTGCGTGGCTCAGTTCTTGCAATTATTCCGGTGGGGATTTAAACCGTCATTGAAATGTCCTATGGTTAGCCCCATATTCAGTACTCGAACAAGTGAGTTTTGATGGATTCAGAACCCTCAAATCCGCCAGCTTGCTCAAGTATTAGCCGGGAGCTTTGTTTTGGCAGCACGGGCTTCCCGATCAGAAACGGATACGAGGTACACTCCGATGGAGCATAACGAAAACACCCCTGAAGATAACAACGACTCAGCGGTAGTCGTCCCGGTTCTACCGCTGCGGGATGTTGTTGTCTATCCGCATATGGTTATTCCGTTATTCGTTGGACGGGAAAAATCCATCCGCGCCCTGGAAGCGGCTATGGACGACGACAAGAAAATTCTGCTGGTCGCGCAGAAAAGCGCAGAAGTTGATGATCCCCAGGTTGACGACATCCACGAACTCGGCACCTTATCGATCATTCTGCAGTTGCTCAAACTGCCGGATGGAACGGTCAAGGTTCTTGTGGAAGGTGCTGAGCGCGCAGGCGTCATACAGTTTGAAACCACCGACGAATTTTTCTCGGCGCAGATTGAAGCCAAGGGTGCCGGTGAGCAATCCGGAGAGCGCGAAGTTGATGTGCTGATGCGTTCATTACTGACCCTGTTCGATCAGTACGTGAAGCTGAACAAGAAAGTACCGCCGGAAATTCTGACTTCATTGTCCGGTATTGACGAGCCCGGGCGCCTCGCTGACACCATTGCCGCTCACATGGCGCTCAAGCTGGATGAGAAGCAACGCATTCTGGAGATCGAGAATGTGCGCGAGCGACTCGAACACCTGATGGGCATGATCGAAGCTGAGATCGACGTCCTGCAAATTGAAAAACGCATTCGTGGCCGCGTCAAGCAACAGATGGAAAAGAGTCAGCGCGAGTATTATCTCAATGAACAGATGAAAGCCATCCAGAAGGAACTGGGTGAGATGGATGATGTGCCCAATGAGACAGATGAACTGCAGGAGAAAATCGACAAGGCGGGCATGAGCAAGGAGGCTAAAACCAAGGTTACCGCTGAACTGAACAAACTCAAGATGATGTCGCCAATGTCAGCCGAAGCGACCGTGGTGCGAAACTATATAGACTGGCTGGTTAGTGTGCCATGGAAGAAACGCAGCAAGATACGGCACGATCTTGCCATGGCTGAGCAGGTCCTCGACGAGGATCACTACGGCCTGGATAAGGTCAAGGAGCGCATACTCGAGTATCTTGCGGTACAGCAGCGTGTACGCAAGCTTAAAGGTCCAATCCTGTGTCTGGTCGGACCTCCAGGTGTTGGTAAAACCTCGCTTGGGCGCTCTATTGCACGGGCGACAAATCGCAAATTCACCCGCATGTCTCTGGGTGGCGTTCGTGACGAGGCTGAAATTCGTGGTCATCGGCGCACCTATATTGGATCTCTGCCGGGCAAGATTATTCAGAACCTGTCAAAGATCGGTGTGAGAAACCCGCTGTTTCTTCTCGATGAAATCGACAAGATGTCGATGGATTTCCGCGGTGATCCTTCGTCGGCATTACTTGAGGTGCTGGACCCCGAACAGAACAGTACCTTTGGTGATCATTACCTGGAGGTCGAATTTGATCTTTCCGACGTGATGTTCGTTGCCACGTCGAACTCGCTGAATATTCCGGGTCCGTTGCTGGATCGCATGGAAGTCATCCGCATTCCCGGTTATACAGAAGATGAGAAAGTGAATATCGCCATGCGTTATCTGCTGCCCAAGCAGATTCAGAATAACGGGCTCAAGGAAAAAGAGCTAAGCGTAAGTGATAAAGCGATCCGTGATATTGTTCGTTACTACACCCGTGAAGCCGGTGTGCGAAACCTGGAACGGGAGATTGCCAAGATCTGCCGCAAAGTCGTCAAGGAACTGCTGCTTAGAACGGATGGTCGCAAGATTAATGTAACGCCGCGTAATATAGAGAAGTATCTCGGTGTAAAACGCTTCCGTTACGGTCGTGCTGAAGAACGCGATCAGATTGGACAGGTAACCGGCCTGGCCTGGACTGAAGTGGGGGGGGAACTGCTCAGCATCGAATCCACCGTTGTACCGGGTAAGGGGCGCCTGATTCACACCGGCCAGCTTGGTGAGGTGATGCAGGAATCCATTCAGGCTGCAACCACTGTGGTGCGCAGCCGGGCACAGGCGCTGGGAATCGAAGAGGACTTCTATCAGAAATACGATATTCACGTACACGTACCGGAGGGAGCGACTCCCAAAGACGGTCCCAGTGCCGGTGTCGGCATGTGTACCACTCTGGTATCAGCGTTAACCGGGATACCGGTACGTGCCGATGTGGCCATGACAGGCGAAATCACGCTACGTGGTGAAGTGCTGCCGATTGGTGGCCTGAAAGAGAAATTGCTGGCGGCACACCGGGGTGGTATCACAACCGTGCTTATTCCTGAAGACAACCGCAAGGATCTGGCGGAAATTCCTAAAAACGTTAAGGATAAACTCGACATTCTTCCCGTGAAGTGGATAGACGAAGTACTGGAAATGGCCCTGCAGCATGCGCCGGTTCCGCTCGATGATGACCCGACTGATAAAAGCGAAGGAAAAGCAAAGGCAAAGACCAGTAAAACCACAGGAAAGAGTAAAACGCTTAGAACGCACTAATACTTCATGCGGAATTAGACAGCTTCAGAGCGCCGCACATGCATCACACGCCAACGTAGCTGCTGTTTGGCGAGAGGCGCAGCTCTAAGGCAATGTACGTGCTCTGGTCAAGCGCTGTGACGCTTGTGTGGAGTTCGTTGAGGGCAAAGCGCCTGACGAGTCGCTTGAAGTGCCGGGATTCATGATGCGGTACATTGCTGTCATCCACCAAACCGCCTGCTATCTGTGTAATCAGTATTCCTTTGCGCAGATGCAGGCTTTTTATTTGACGTATCAGTAACGCGCTTGGTATAAAGCCGTGCGTACGTTTGGGGGCTTCAGCAATCGGCCTTATTATTCAAGCTCATGCTTTTTTAGCGGAGTTCCGTACGCTATGTTTTCATCATCTATTAAATTAAATATTGAGGGTCGCACTCGATGAATAAAGCTGAATTAATTGACGCAGTTGCCAGCTCCGCAGATCT
>JBDNAP010000399.1:0-6991 GCA_039768325.1 Thiogranum sp. | reverse complement strand
ACGGCGACAGATTTATATAAATCTGTCGCCGTTATAAGGTATGATCCCAGCTTTCCGATCGTTGACTGAATTTATTAAACACCCGATACATCATGGTTAATTCGCTATTGCGCAAGGTTTTCGGCACCCGTAACGACCGAATTCTCAAGCGGCTTCAGAAAAATGTCAATAAAATCAATTTGCTGGAGCCCAGTCTGGAGAAGCTCAGCGACGACCAGCTGCGTGCCAGAACGGATGAGTTCCGCAAGCGTTACCAGGATGGTGAAACTCTGGACCAGCTATTGCCGGAGGCGTTCGCGGTAGCACGCGAGGGCTCACGTCGTGTCCTGAACATGCGTCACTTCGATGTGCAGTTGATCGGCGGCATGGTGTTGCACGAAGGTATGATTGCCGAGATGCGCACCGGCGAGGGCAAGACGCTGGTGGCCACCCTGCTTTGTTACCTGAATGCCCTGCCAGGCAAGGGTGTCCACGTTGTCACAGTCAATGATTATCTGGCTCGCCGTGATGCAGCCTGGATGGGCAAGCTGTATCAATTCCTGGGCATGACGACCGGTGTGGTGGTTGCGGGTATGAACCACGATGAAAAGCAGCAGGCCTATAACGCTGATATCACCTACGGTACCAATAACGAATTTGGCTTTGATTATCTGCGCGATAATATGGCGTTCCGCATGGAAGACAAAGTCCAGCGTGACTTAAACGCCGCCGTAGTCGACGAAGTCGACTCGATCCTGATAGACGAGGCGCGCACTCCCCTGATTATCTCCGGTCCGACCGATGACAATTCGGAGCTGTACCTGGTCATGAAAAAACTGGTGCTTGAACTCGTCAGGCAGGAGGAGGAAGACGGGCCGGGCGATTACAGCATAGACGAAAAGCAGAAACAGATTCATTTCACCGAAGAAGGTCACCAGCACGTTGAAGAGCTGCTGGAAAAAGAGGGTCTTCTGCAGCAAGGGCAGAGCCTTTATGACGCGGCCAACTTGACCCTGATGCATCACCTCAATGCGGCATTGCGTGCGCTTGCCCTGTATCAGAATGACGTCGACTACATCGTCAAGGATGGTCAGGTGGTGATCGTGGATGAATTCACCGGCCGTACCATGCCGGGGCGCCGCTGGTCGGAAGGTCTGCACCAGGCGGTTGAAGCCAAGGAAGGCGTGGCCATTCAAAACGAAAACCAGACGCTGGCTTCGATTACCTTTCAGAACTATTTCCGCTTGTATGACAAGCTGTCGGGTATGACCGGTACTGCGGATACGGAAGCCGCCGAGTTCCAGCAGATCTATGGCCTGGAAGTGGTTGTGATGCCGACCAACCAACCCATGATTCGTGACGACAAGGGTGATCTGGTATTTCTCACCGTTAAGGAGAAGTTTGATGCAGTGGCCGAGGACATCCGCGATTGCCGGCAGCGCGGACAGCCGGTACTGGTCGGCACGACGTCGATCGAAACCTCGGAGTATCTTTCCAATAAGCTGAAGGGTGAGAAAATCGAGCACGAAGTACTGAATGCCAAGCAGCACGAACGGGAAGCGCATATTGTCGCCCAGGCCGGCCAGCCGGGTGCGGTAACCATTGCAACCAATATGGCCGGCCGCGGTACCGATATCGTTCTCGGCGGCAGCCTGGACGCAGAACTTGCCAGCCTCGAAGACGCGGACGAGCACACGGTTGCGCGTATCACCAGGGACTGGGAGCAACGTCATCAGGCGGTGCTGGATGCCGGTGGCCTGCATATCGTCGGAACCGAACGCCACGAATCAAGGCGCGTCGATAATCAGTTGCGTGGCCGCTCCGGGCGCCAGGGTGACCCTGGTTCAAGCCGCTTTTACCTGTCGCTGGAAGATAACCTGATGCGCATATTTGCATCAGAGCGTGTTTCCGGTCTGATGCAGAAACTCGGTATGCAGGAGGGTGAAGCAATCGAGCACCCCTGGGTCAGCAAGGCCATCGAGAATGCCCAGCGCAAGGTTGAAGGACACAACTTCGGTATCCGCAAGAATCTGCTCGAGTTCGATGATGTTGCCAACGATCAGCGCAAGGTGATCTATGAGCAGCGCAATGACTTAATGGCCATCGACGATGTGTCGGATACTGTGAAAGCTGTTCGTGGGGATATCGTCAACAATGTCATCAACAGCTATATTCCTCCGGGCAGTATGGATGAACAGTGGGATATTTCCGGGCTTGAAGCCGCAATAGAAACCGAGTTTGCGCAGAAGTTCGATATTCAGGGTTGGCTGGATGCCGACGAGGACCTGCATGAAGAAACGCTGCGCGAAAAGGTTCTTGGCGAACTGGAAAAGGCTTACCAGGAAAAGGAAAAACTCACTGGCCCCGAAACCATGCGCCACTTCGAAAAGTCTGTCATGTTGCAGGTGCTCGACCAGTCCTGGAAAGAACACCTGGCGGCTATGGATTATTTGCGCCAGGGCATCCATCTGCGCGGCTATGCACAGAAGAACCCCAAGCAGGAATACAAACGTGAAGCGTTTGAAATGTTCACCGGACTGCTCGATCGTATCAAGATGGACGTGGTGAGTGTACTGTCCAAGGTCCAGGTGCGCACCGAATCGGATGTGGCGGCTGTCGATGAGCAGCGCCGCCGCAAGGCGGAGATGCAGTACCATCACGATGAAGCCAGCGCTATGCAGGATGCGGCGGCTGAGGAGCAAGCGCCGCCCGGTGGGCAGCGGAAGGAACAGCAGGCCCAGCCCTTTGTCCGCAATGGCCGCAAGATAGGACGTAATGAACCCTGCCCCTGTGGTTCGGGCAAGAAGTACAAGCAATGTCATGGTAAGTTGAGCTGATTCGAGTGTACTGTTAGGAATAGATTGGCATAATCAGCGATCAGATTGTTAATGAGAACATTGGAGAACCGACACACCTTTACGGAACACGCTGTACCCCAGGGCACCCTCTCTCGCCTCACGGCGATTCACCTTGTACCCCAGGGCACCCTCTCCTCCAGAGGACCCTCCCCCCGGGGGCCTTCTCTTGCTGCGCAATTTACCTTAATAAATGCATCCCTGCTGCCGACGGTCCTGCAAAGGCATGGCGGCTGTCCGATGTGTGGCTGAGTATTCTGCCCGAACTTAAACTGAAACTAGACTGTCAACTTTAAACAATGCCTGTTGGATATCACGAACTTCCTGAATTGTTGTCTGTCGCCGGTGTGCGCCTTGCGTCGGTGGCGGCCGGCATCCGTTACCGGGGGCGCGATGACCTGGTGGTTATGGAACTGGCGGAGAACAGCCAGTGCGCCGCGGTATTTACGCGCAATGCGTTTTGTGCCGCACCGGTGCTTGTTGCCAGACAGCATCTTTCCCGACAAGTGCCCCGCTATCTGCTGATCAACAGTGGTAATGCCAATGCAGGCACCGGCGAGCCGGGGATTGCAGATGCGCAACAGAGCTGTGCGGCGGTGGCCGCCAGGACCGGCTGCAGCGCTGAGCAGGTACTGCCTTTTTCTACCGGCGTGATCGGTGAACGCTTGCCGGTGGATCGTATTGAAGCAGTGCTCGACAAGGCCATGGCCGGACTCTCCAGTGACGGCTGGAAGACTGCGGCCCATGCCATCATGACAACCGATACCGTTGCCAAAGGTGTGTCGAGGCGCGTTGAGATAGCCGGGCAGGCCATCACCGTTACCGGTATTGCCAAAGGCGCGGGTATGATCCGGCCCGATATGGCGACGATGCTGGCTTACCTGGCGAGCGATGCCAATGTCGAAGCCGATGCCCTGCAGTGCTGTCTGGAACAGTCTGTGCAGCGCTCCTTTAACCGTATTACGGTGGATGGCGATACCTCCACGAACGACGCCTGTGTGCTGGTGGCCACGGGAGTTTCCGGAACACCCCTTATCACCGCCGACCATGCGGACTACCCTGTATTCTGTGAAGCTGTGACCGACGTGTGTGAAAGATTGGCGCAGCTGCTTCTGCGTGATGCCGAAGGCGCTACCAAGTTTGTTACCGTCAGGGTCGAGGGCGGGCGTGACGGCGGTGAATGCCTGCAGCTTGCCTACACAGTCGCGCATTCCCCGCTGGTCAAAACGGCGTTATTCGCCAGTGATCCCAATTGGGGCCGTATCCTGGCCGCCGTCGGGCGAGCCGGAATTGAGGGGCTCGATATCAACAAGGTCCGGATTTTTCTCGATGATGTGTGCATTGTTCACGATGGCGGCAAGGCTGACGGCTATCGAGAGCGGGATGGACAAAGTGTCATGGATCAGGAAGAAATACTGATATGCATCCAACTTGGGCGTGGTGATGCCATTGAACAGATCTGGACCTGCGACCTGTCCGATGAGTATGTCCGAATCAACGCAGAGTACCGCAGCTGAGCGGTCATTCCCGGCGAGGCAAGCTTCGCCGAAGGCGCCTACTGCTGCTGCGGCTAACCGCTGCCTGGCTCGCTGAATGGGGCAATATCAGTGGCGGGGTACACTAGTGTTGCCGGCCAGGGTAATACTGTTGGTTTGTGTGGTCTGTCTTTTCATCTCCTGCGACAAGCCCCCCGAGCCGCGTCTTCCGGCGTCGCGACTCGTGCTCGTGCAGCCCTGTGATGTACGGCAGGGTTGCCGGGCGGTGGGTCAATCAGTGGCTGTGACAGTTAGTTTCGGCGCGGAACCCCGGGCATTGCAGCCGTTTCCGATCCATCTTCAGCTTGCAGGTCAGCAGCAGGCGGACGCCGTCACTGTCGCCTTTTCGATGCAGGATATGGACATGGGCTCGAACCGTTACCGCTTGCTCGCAGATGCATCCGCTGGCTGGAACGCCGATATAACCCTGCCGATCTGTATGTCGGGGCGCACGGACTGGGTGGCTGATTTCGAGCTTGTCGTTGCTGACCGGCGTCTGCTGATGCAAGTGCCGTTTGTACTTGAAAAATAATCGGCCGGGCTCAAAGCATCTTACCCAAGGCAGCTTTGATCAAAGATCTTCCTGGATGCCGGCATTCGCCGCGATGATGGTAGTGAAATTAATCAGAGATTCCCTGAGCCCCCAGCTGTTGAAACCCTGATCGAACAGCGTCGAATGTAGCCACGGGTTACGCGCAAATAAACGCTAAGGATTCTCCGTGCATTCCATGGCTATTGCCGTCGCGCCTGCTTAAGTAATGCCATTTTTGTCCGGGCCTGCGAGCAACCGGTCCAGCAGCACGACCGGGTGCAGTATATCGATAGCCACCCTGCGTTCTTTCAGGCCAGCCTGCAGCTGAATCGCGCAGCCGATATTGGTCGTCAGCAATAGCCTGGCACCACACTGCACAAGGGTGTCCATCAGTGGCTCCCGTAAACGCCCGGAAAGCTCCGGCTGGCTGAGCATATAACTGCCAGCCGCACCACAACAGCCGCCCTGCGGATTGATGACGAGTGGTTCAATGCCAGGGATCCAGCTCAGGATATCCAGGATATCCTGCTGTTGTCTGAGAGCATTGCGGTGTGTACAGGGAATGTAGACAGCAACGGTTTCCTCAAGCGGCCGGAATTGTACATTCGCCCTGTTTTGACGGCAGAGAAAGTGCGCAATATCGTTGACCCGTTCCGCGAAAGCGTTAGCCGGTTCGTTTTCGTACAGGTTGTTATACCCGCTCAGATGTGCAGTGCAGCCACTGGCGGTAACCAGTACCGGGCCGCTGTTTGCGGAAAAGGCCCTCCAGTTTCCGTCAGCCAGCCGGGCTGCCGTGTCCGGATCGCCATTGTGCTGGTGCAAGGCGCCGCAACAGCCCTGCTGTGGTGGAACGTTTACCCGGTAACCCAGGCTTTCCAGTAGTCGTTGCGCGGCATTCAAGGACTGTTGGTCGAACAGGCTGCCGGCACAACCGCGAAACAGATTGACCACCCCGCGTTGCTCGGTGACGTGTTTTCGTGCGGATGGATTGTCGCTTTCCAATACTGTCGGTAACAGGCGATTCAGGTGCTTGACAATGACCGGAAGACACGGCGCTTTAGCGACCAGCCACTGCAGACCGAGCCTCTGGTAGGTTCTTATTGCGATGGCCAGGGCTTTTGTCCAGGCCGGGGAGGCAATGCAATGCAAAGCCATGCGGCGCAGCACTCGATTGGCGGGAGATCGTTTGCGGTGGGGTTCGATGGCCGCCCTGGCGGTATCCATTAAGCGGCCGAACGGTACTCTGGAAGGGCACATGGCTTCACAGGCCCCGCAGTGCAGGCATTGATCCAGGTGGCGGAAAAACCCCGCCGTGTACTGAGCATCAGGCTGATCGATCGCCTGCATGAGGCTGATACGCCCGCGTGGTGAGTCGGCTTCATTGCCGGTGAGGATGAATGTCGGGCAATGGGGCAGGCATAAACCGCATTTCACGCAGCGGTCAGTTGCGGACAGGTCATTCATAAACTACAGATACAGGATTTTCCCATACGGTTACAAGGGGCCCTGTTACTTTTAGAACAAGTACTGGTATCTTGCCAGCATGTCCTATTACCGTTACCACGTGTTTTTTTGTATCAATCTGCGCGCAGACGGTTCTGCCTGTTGCCAGAGGTTTAACGCGCAGGCCATGCGTGACCACGCGAAAAAACGCAGCAAGGCATTGGGTATTGCCGGCGCAGGCGGGGTTCGGATCAATACGGCAGGTTGCCTGGATCGCTGCGCGGAAGGCCCGGTGCTGGTGGTTTACCCGGATGACGTCTGGTACAGCTACGTCGATCAGGAGGATATCGACGAGATTATCGACGAGCATCTGCTCAAAGGGCGGATTGTCGAGCGGCTGATTATTTGATCTGGATCAATAAAACGTGCTTTTCCTGAATCTCTTTCAGCGCAAAAACGATTAAAAGTAATATAACCTATTGAAAATAAATTAAAATATTGATGCTGATCATTGTTGCCGTTGATAGCCCGAAATTAGGAACAATGGTTGACAACTAATACGGAATATTAGAAACTACTTATCAGCTGATCGGTCAGCCCCCAACTTAACTGGCCGGCCAGCTTCCTCCAATCCTCCTTTGGTGGTT
>JBDNAP010000398.1:0-3344 GCA_039768325.1 Thiogranum sp. | reverse complement strand
TCACCTTGTCTTGCTGCGCAATTCACCTTGTGCCCCAGGGCACCTTCTCTCGCCTATCGGCGATTCACCTTGTGCCCCAGGGCACCTTCTCTCGCCTCACGGCGATTCACCTTGTCTTGCTGCGCAGGAAGACCTGAAGGTCATGATATCGCTGTTTATTCATAGGATACTATGCTGCCATCATCACGGAGTTCCTCCGCCTGAATCCAACGATAAACTGTCAATGTTAACCAGCATCCCGCCATCTGTCAGCAAAAGATAGGTCTTTATGGAATGATCCGGCCATAGGCGTCGTATGCCTTCCCGGTACAGTTCGAGTTGGGGTTTATAGCGTTCTGCCAGCTGTTTTGGCAGTGACAGGTTGTCTATGCGGTGGGTTTTGTAGTCGATCAGGTGAATGTCGACATCAGTAACCACCAGGCGGTCAATGATGCCATAGACGGTTTGTTGTCCGCGCCGGTATTGTATGGGCACTTCATTAAATGTTCTGGCGCCAGTAGCCGGTGTCAACAGCCACGCCAGATCCCTGTTGTCCAGAAGCGTTTTGACCTCATTCCAGCACTGTTGCAGAAGGTAGGCGTCTGCTTGCAGCCCTGACTCGGTGGCGACGTGTGAAAGTATGCCAGCCTCATCAAATGGTCGTCCTTGCGCCTGCGTCGCCAGTTGCAACATGCGGTGGATAGCCAGACCACGCTGCCGCCCTTCGGCAGAACCCGGTTCAATCTCTGTATCCTGCAGCTGGCGGCTGGGTGAAATCTCCTGCCAAAACGGGTGTGTCGGTATCGGCTGGTTCAGGCGGGAGTCAATGTCGACGATATCAGTTTCCCGAGTGGCCGCTGCCTTCTCGATAACAGGAGCTTGTTTGAAGGTATGTATCCAGGCAGCGCTGAGTGCGGTTTCGTCGCAGACAGTTTTCGCAATCTGCTCATACCAGCTGGAAGATTTTCTTTTCGAAGTATGCGCGCAGCCGGAAACCACCAGCATATTTTTTGCGCGCGTAAGAGCGACGTACAGCAGGTTGGCGGATTCTCTCATTTCTTCCTGTTGTTCCAGGTCATACCGGGCCTTGCTGATGCTGTCCCGCTGCCTGCTGTTGCTCAACAGCATGAAGTCGCTGGGGCTGTCAGCTTCAGCGGGCCAGTGTACCAGAGTCTGGTAACCGGGCGGGCTGCTGCCCGGACTGTTGCTGTCGGCCAGAAATACCACCGGTGCTTCCAGTCCTTTTGCGGCATGAATGGTTAACAGGCAGACACGCTGCTGGTGTTCGGATTGCGGTGTCGCCTGACTGGGACCTTCCTTCTCCAGATTGCGGAGCTGGCGTACCCGTTCCAGAAAGCGCGGCAGGGACGGGTAACGCCCTGCATCGACCTCCAGAGCCAGTTCGATAAAACGGGTCAGGTTAGCCTGTACACGGGCCACCTGTGTGCTGGGGCACGCCGCCTGGTAGCGGTTCGGCAAATTGGATTCATGGAAGATACGTTCAAGCAGGTCATGAATAGGGATACGGCCAGCCAGCGCCCGCCACTGCGTTAACAGGCGATGGGCGCGGGACAGCGGGTGGCAGTTATCAAGATCCTTGCTGACGCCTTCGAGTTTTTCGATCCAGGCGCCGGCAGATTTGCCGACCAGCAGCACCAGGTCCTCATCAGT
The DNA here is from genome assembly GCA_039768325.1 of Thiogranum sp. Classification (GTDB taxonomy): domain Bacteria; phylum Pseudomonadota; class Gammaproteobacteria; order DSM-19610; family DSM-19610; genus Thiogranum. The sequence continues at coordinate 1,694 of JBDNAP010000398.1, read as the reverse complement.
GGCCGAGAAGATGGGGGAGCGGAGCACCTGTGCCAGGGAAAGGTTGTCTTGCGGTGTCATTAGAACCACCAGCAGGGCCTCCAGATCGCGGATTTCCAGACTCTGTAACAGGGTGCCGCGATCCAGACTCAGGTAAGGAATGCCCTGATCACGTAGTGCGGCTTCGTAGTCGACCAGATGCGTGCGCGAACGCATTAGGATCAGGATATCGTTGTAGCGGGCGGTCTTCTGTTCGATCAATTCCTGAATACGCTGCGCGATTGCCTGTCCTTCCCGGTAGTATCGACGATCAACCGTGAGCGGGCGTGGATATTGCAGCGGGTTGCGCAGGCCGCTGTATTCAACCGTATGTGTCTCGTTTTGTGTTTGGATCAAGGGCCAGAGTTCAATCCGACCCCACAATTCGTTCTGGTGGGTCGTGTGTGCCTGAAAACCCGGTAACAGTTTCTCCATGTCGGGGTGCTGGAATACCCGGTTGACGAACTCCATGACTGCGGGGGAGGATCGCCAGGAATGATCCAGATGGATGCTGCCGGCCTGCAGATGCCTCTGCATCCACTCTGCTGCCACGCCGAGCAGATCCGGATTGCCACGCCTGAACCGGTAGATAGACTGCTTGGCGTCGCCAACAATAAACAGACTGCGCGCGCGTTCACCGCCGGCGGCCATTTCTTCCAGCAGCGGTAAAATAAGGCGCCACTGGGTCGGATTGGTATCCTGGAACTCGTCGATAAGCAGATGATCGATACGCTGATCCAGTTTGAACTGGATCCATTGGGCGTGATCGGGGTGATTGAGCAGCCGATAGGTATTCCACTCCAGATCAGCGAAATCCAGCAGCCGCCGTTCGCGCTTGATGTGCTGATAATGCTCCAGCATGCGCTGGCCGGCACGGTACCAGGCACTGTTAATCCGCAGGGTTCGTTGACGGTTCTGTTGTTCTGTGAGCTGTTCGAGCTGTTCGCAGAATGCGTCGTGCAACTCAAGAAAGCGGTCTTCACCACGTTCGCCCATGGCTTTACGCAGGGCCTGGCTGGGTGTGCGTTTGCGACGTTCGCCGCTGCCGGTAAAAAACACAGGCCGTATATTGGCGACGGCACCTTCGGGATCCTCGGTATTCGCCAGAATGTTTTCTATTGCTGCAAGGTGTTTCTGGTTGGTGCTGGTGGCGTGCTGACCGAGCAGGGCTGCAAATTCACCAAGACTGGATCGGGTGGCCTCATTCCAGAAGTCGCTACTGCTTGATGTTTGCTGTCCCGGCTCCAGTTGCTGCCGCAGACAGTCTGTTGCCACAGCAGCCGGTTGCCTGGCCTGTTGGGTAAACGCCCACCAGTCGCTTCTGTGTTCGACGAAGGTAAAAAGGGCGCTTCGTGTATTGTGCAGGCCGTTCAGCATTTCGAATAACAGCTCGAGCGATTCAGCCAGCGGCTGTTCGGGTTCGGCGGTGGCTTCGGCGAATAAGGCGTCCCAGCTTTCCTGGATTAACAGGCCGGTTTGTTCGGCCAGTTCAAACCCGGGCGGCAGCCCGGCTTCGAGCGGGAAGCGCTGCAGTAACTCCTGGCAGAAACTGTGGAATGTGGTGGAGCGCAGATTCTGCTCACAGCGTAACGACTGTTCGAGCAGCTTTCTTGCACGCCGCCGGATGTCCGCTGTAGGTTTTTCACCCATGCCCGAGAGAATGGTATCCAGTTGTC
>JBDNAP010000397.1:0-6124 GCA_039768325.1 Thiogranum sp. | reverse complement strand
ATCTGGAAGAAGAGATTAATAGCAAGGGAGATATTCTGTTACTGGACATTCGCGAGCCCTACGAATTCGACGCCATGCATATCAAGGACGCCATCAACGTCCCCAGAGGCGTCCTCGAAACAGCTTGTGACTACGATTACGAAGAAACTGTACCGGAACTGGTGGAATCCCGTGAGCGCGAGATTATCGTGATCTGCCGTTCCGGCAAACGCAGCATACTGGCCGCTGATGTGATGCAACAGATGGGTTACACGAAAGTCAGGTCGTTGAAGACCGGTATGCGTGGCTGGAGCGACTATGAGCAGGCCATGGTGGATAGAGACGGAAACGCGGTAGACGAAGATGCCGCGATTGAGTACTTCACGCCGAGGCTACGGCCCGAGCAGTTGAGTAAACAATGACCCGGCCGCCGCTTTGTTTCGCGTTTAGCCACAAAGCCTTTCATACATTCAGTTCCGTCTGTCACTCGCCTGCCGCCCTGTGAGAAATGCGGGCTAGCCGGTTTGCAAAGCGGCTTGCGGCAAATTACTGACAGTGAATTTATTCCGTCGCCGATCCAACTTGCTGCGGCGATCGTCACGATTATATCCTGCATCGGTGTCTTTGTCTGGAAGCATTAATGCCAAACCAAAACTTCGCCTTTCTACTGCTCTTTGTTCCCGCAATTTAATAATATCCGCGTCGGTCCGCTCAATGGTTGCAGCGTCAGTGTGATTGTTGATCAACAGCCCTAGATCAGAAAAACTCTCCCGCCAACCAATAAATTTCGTGATCCCATAGACCAGAAACGCTCCATTCAGAACCCCGAACAGGGCGTGCCCCCAGCGTTCATAAGCCACATCTGCGAAAGTGAAACCTATACACCAGGTAGCCAGGGCAAACACGGCAAGCACATAAGCCATAGGCACCGAGGTTCGGCCATCCACTTTCGGCGTCCGGCCAAAGGGAATCTGTTTGCCGGTCATGCCCTGGTAAATCGATTTGAATACGCCACCCAGGTTTACGGGTATCAGTAACAGGTTCAGCGCATAGACACGCAACAAATCGCTCCAGCGGTATCTGATGCTGAGCAGATCACGTCCATAAAGGTAGAAATAAGGCAGCGCCGCCAATGGCAGCCAGAAACTGTCCATACTCTCCTTGAAGGGATAAGTAAACAACAGCAACAATCCGATATTGACGGCCGCGATCGACGTCAGGTAATGGCTGCGGATAAGGCCTTCACTCAGTTTTGAGCGTGTTGGTGGGCGGCTGAACAGGTAACGTAAAAGCTTGGGGAAAATAATCAGACCGCCATTGGCCCAGCGGCGCCGTTGAATCAGCAGTGCCCCAAAATCAGCCGGTGTCGCACTGTAGGCAAGCCGCTGCGGATAATTCAGCAGTGACCAGCCACGGTTGACAAGATCTACGCTCGATTCGGTATCTTCGATAACCGTGCGGTCCTGTATATAGCGGTGAACTTCAAATCCCCGCTCGCGGTTAACCGTCACAATATCTTCCAGTGCCTTTTTTCTCAGCAGCGCATTGGCACCAACCCAGAATGTCGCCCCGTAGCTGGTAAAACCCTGGTGGGTGATATACTGGATGTCAGTAGTCGCGCCGGCGATCCTTTCAAGTGTGCCAGTTGCGTCCGGAATCGCACTGTAAGGTGTCTGGATCACGGCAACCCGATCGTTTTCGGGTTGTTCAAGTTGATGGATCAAGCGTGCTGCATAATCGTGGGCGATGATACTGTCTGCATCCAGCGTTACCACAAACTCCGCATCCGGCACGAGCAGATCCGCCTGCTCGCCAACGGCATCCTCAAGAAAAACTTCCTGGCCGCGAACACGTTCCCGGTAACGTCCCCCCATCAGGCCCAGATAGCTGTTGAGATTCATCGCTTTGTTGGCTTCATGGGAAAGATTCACATACTGTTTACGCTCGAAGTACTCAAGCTTCACCTCGAACAGAGCCAGCAATCGGCTGTATTCATGCTCGATCTGCTGCCTGTCGAGAACAGCCCCCTCCTCCCGGCTGTCGGTTGTCGAGAGAGTACGCGCATAGTCCCGGTACATCGCCGCCGGTTCGGAAAATACCTTCTCAATAAACAGCCTGTCCGTGTGAGAGTCGATTGGGAACTTTCCTGCCTGGTCTTCAAACCAGCTGGCAGCCGCATCATAAAGTCCAGCCAGACGTCGGATCTCCTCGCCAAAGTCGACGACCTTGCGTTGCTTAAAGAGACTGTAGGCAACCCGGAATCGACCCGCTTGTTCAGCCAGAATCTTACCTATCGTGCCCGGGAGATTACGCGTCCTGTCAAGCAGATACTGGTCTTTGAGATCGCATGGATTGGGTGGATTATCAATCAGCAGGACAACGCGCCGTTCAGGGCATACCTGTAATGCAGCCGACCAGAGGGTCTGGGCGACAACGTTCGGCTCTTCCTTGTAGGAAGGCACCAGGACGGTCAGGCCCCGCCCGCTGCGTTTGAAAACGGATCGGAGTTCGTCGATATCTACCGGACAATGGCTTGCCTTTCTGTTCAGATAACCCAGCCGGGTGAACTGGTAAACCAAGTTGCCGTAGACAAGAAAAGCGACGACAAAAATAAACATCGACTGTTCCAGCGCGGCCCCAAGCGAACCCGAACGTGCGTGCTGGATAAGGATGCCCCCAACGTCAACCGTTGCAAATACGCTGGCGACAAGCGTGAATAGAATGAATATCTTGGTGAGTCTGATTTCACCCGCTAACGACGTTTTACCGTCCACGGAGTCATGCGGATCGCTCATTTTTTAGCCTCCCCTTTGCGGGTATTTCCAATTACGTCTTGTTCTTTCTAGGTATTTTCAATTAGGGGTATATACTAACATGTACACAGAATCATTTGGAATATTATTCCCAATAAAAGTGCTTGATTAAATTTCCGGGATTCAGCAAATCCATCCCTCTGACCCTCGCTTGTCGGAAGTTTAACTAAGTTTTATGTCTTATTTTTTCAGTATGTTAAATATCTTATTTAATGTTTTTTCTATCTATTTTTTAACACTCGATTGCAGTGACTCGCCTCGATATAAACTGCAGTTGTGATGATAAACTTCCCTTGGCAGACTCACTGCCAGAGGCTCTATAAACTTCCCGCAGCAGCGCAACTATCATTTCGTCATTCACAGGATATGATTGCAAATCAAACCGGCTTTTTCTCATGGAGATTCATCAATGCTGCTCGCAAACCACAAGCTCTTGTTATCTACAATATTCTCGATCTGTTTGCTGGCTCTCGGCATAACTCTATCCTCCCCGACCTGTGGCAGTAGCAAAGTGTCGGTGCTCATGTATCACGAAATCAGCCCTGCAGATGTACCTGGTGATGACCTGCATATTTCACTGAGTCGATTTCGCGAACACATGCGCTATCTCGCTGACAACGGTTACCGAACCCTCACACTGGATGAACTGGTAGCCATGACCGAAGACTCCGATATTGATGACAAAGCAGTGGTTATTACGCTGGATGATGGCTGGAAGAGTCAACTGAAGGTATTGCCGATACTAAGACACTACAACTTCAAAGCGGTCTTCTTCGTTTTCCCGGGCAAGGGCATCGGAGATCCCTGGGGCGATTACATGGACTGGAAATCTTTGCGCGAGATATCAGATGATCCAAACTTCGAAGTGCAGGCACATTCAATGACCCACCCATGGGCGGTGGACAGCAACCTGGTTACCTGGGTAAATGGCGAAACGCCCGGCAAAGGCAAAAGCGATGCCGAATATGAACTGATGGAATCTAAAGCAATTCTGCAGCAACGCCTGAATATCCCGGTAAATTATTTTGCCTGGCCCGCTGGTCTGTACAACAAGCAGCTGATCAATATGGCCAGAGATGCCGGCTACCATGCCTTGTTTGCGACCGTTGAGGGAGTCGCCACTTCAGCAACTGATAAATGGGAAATCCCGCGAGTGTTCATCGACGGCTCCTGTGGAATCGATGGTTTCGCGCGCATGCTGGAAGAATACAGGACAATTTCCTGCTCTTCAGAAGCCCGAACGTATATCAGAACTTTAAATGAATAGCACGATACCAGGTACATCTGCGGGGAACTTAACTTTTCGCCGCATCATGACAGCCATCGCAATCGCTTGCCTGGGCTATCTTTTATACGTAACTATTTTTCCATGAACAATACTTCCTTAAACCAGCGGATATACTCCTGCACTATGATCTGCCCACGCTTGTTCTGATCATTGCTGCGTTACTGGCAATCTTACCGTCAGGTCTGAAGCTCAGTGTCGTCATAACGCTGCTCATGATCACGGCTATTGAAGGCTCATGCTACTTCCTTAATCAGCAATCGGGGCCGGAGGTGACAAGCTCTCAGGAACCAGCGATCCAGGGACCGCATAAAGATCTGGGCTATGCTGCTATTCCAGGTATCTCCAGCCAGTCAACCAAGAAGTATGGCGACAAAATCATTTATGAAGTGACCTATACTCTGGACGAGTATGGACGCAGAACTAACCCGGGAATTGCTGCGCAAGTGGCGGACAGATATGTTCTGTTTTTTGGCGGATCATTTACCTTCGGTGAGGGACTTAAAGACAACCAAACCCTGCCCGCCTCGCTTGCCGCGATCCTGCCGGACTGGAAGCCATACAACTACGGGCACCCCGGTTATGGGCCCCAACATGTTCTTACCCTGCTGCAGCAGGCTGATCTGGCTGAGCAGGTTAGTGAAAAAGACGGCATCCTGATCTACCCGATAATCAGCGCTCATGTGCAACGCGCGATAGGCTCTATGATCGTTTATTCAAGCTGGGGCTTTAATATGCCCAACTATACGCTCGATTCCTCGGATGCACTGGTCAGAAACGCTGATTTCACCAGTGGTCGACCGCTAAAGGCCATGCTCTACAGCTTGCTGGCCAGGAGTCAGCTAATCAAGTATATCGGTCTCGACATGCCCATCAAGGAAAGTGAAGAGGATATGCGCCTTACGGCAAAAATCATCGCTGCCGCTAAACAGGCTTACACCAGCCATTTTGGCAACGACAACTTTTATACGCTGATATGGCCCGGCGCGTCAACAGCAAAAGCACTGATACCCTACCTCGAAGAAGAAGGAATAATGACCCTCGATTACTTTGATGCCTTTGATTCGGGTAACGAAGACTACCGCATCGCGGGAGACGGCCACCCTTCGGCACTGGCAACAGAGTATTTAGCACAACGACTAATGAGTGACATAGAGCAGCTTTATCTGAATGGTATTGCTGATCCATAGTTAATAAAACGTGGAGGATTTATCTGAAGCACAGAGGTCACTGAGGTTCTTTACTTTTTGGCTCTTCAGGATCATGTGTTTCCTATCATTCAACTGGCCATGACTCGGATACAGGAACATACCTCTTTTGTCGACTACGCGGATTGTCTGCGCGTTTTCGCCGTATTGGCAGTAATCGCACTGCACTCCTCTGCGTCAGGGATCGTTCAATACGGTCAACTCGGCAAGTTCAACTGGTGGGCTGCCAATGCGGTGGATTCCATGTGCCGATGGGCCGTACCTGTGTTTATTATGCTCAGCGGCGCGTTACTGCTAATACCCTCTCGTCGGGACAAACTTTGGAACTTTTATCTAAAACGTCTCAGGCGCGTCGGCATCCCCTTGGTGATCTGGGCAGCGTGCTATTTCTACTGGACAGCCCGCTACTATGGAGAAGCCGTAGACAAAGAGTTCATTGTCGATGCTCTCAAATCAGGGCTGACCTACAACCACCTGTATTTTCTGTTCATCGTACTTGGTCTCTATGCCGTTACACCACCCCTGCGAAAAATCGTGGGAGGTTTCCCAGTATGGGCGCTTTGGCTTCTTGCTTTGTTTTTCATGGCGATGCCGATTTTTGGAATCCTATATCACGTCGTCAGCATGAATGCTTTTACGATGTTTCTTCCTTATCTCGGGTACTTTCTAATCGGCTACCTAATTCGTTCCGTGGCATTTTGGAAACATACCTTAGCAGTTTCGCTTGCCTGTTACGGATCGTCCTCACTTGCTATCACCTTGGCTACGGGTATACTTGTTGGCCAACTTGGGATCGAGGATCCACAGGCATTACGGTACTACAACCATTTCCACTGGCT
>JBDNAP010000396.1:0-2642 GCA_039768325.1 Thiogranum sp. | reverse complement strand
ATTTACTTCTTGGCGCGGATCTATCAGGCCACTGCATTTTGGTGAAAGTTTGTTTGAGGACTGGAAGCTTCGTGTTAATAAATCGTTACTGCAGTCGTGAAGTTAAACGCTCATGACAGTTGTTGTAGATAGTCACAGTAAAAAACCTTTCAACTCCAGGTAAGATCGCTCTCGTCTAAAATATCTTTTTCAATCAATTGATTCAAAATACCTGTACTTTTCTCTCTAATAATATCTCTGAGTAGCCGGACAGCCGGTGTAATCGATTGCCTGCTCGGGGCAGATCGCGTTATTGATCATACCAGACCGCTGCAACCACAGATCGAGACACTGGGCGTTGGCCATGTCACACACATTGCCTGCTTGAACAGTACAGAGTCTTACTTCGATAGCTATACAGAGCTGATGGCGCCTTTCGGCAAGATTGCTATGATTGACGACCCTGGCAAGCCCCTGGATGTGATGAAGCTGACATTAAAGAGCCAGTCGCTACACATCGAGTTTATGTTTGCACGCGCTATGTATAATGCAGCAGATATGGACGAGCAGGCTCGCTTGCTGAACCGCGTATCGGATTTGATTGACAAGGGTTATATCCAGACAGTCGTTGGTAAAAACCTCGGAACCAATAATGCTGACAATCTGAAGACTGCGCACGAGGAACTGGAATCTGGTAAGTCAATTGGAAAGATTGTCCTGCAAGGATTTTAAACGAACTGAATTTAACTTTTAGGGTCTTCACCTGATACAGTGGGTACACCTGGATGTACAGTTGTTTCGGCAGGAGATATCAATACCCGAATTAAACACGGCTAAACCTTAATCAGAAGGTGGTGAACCTGGTAAACCCCCGTCATTCCTGCACGTTTTTAGCAGGACTAAATCTGCCTGGAGCAGATTTGAACAGCGAAGGCTGGCCCGAAGGGCAGAATACATGGATGTATTCTGTAATCCAGCGGCCTGGTGCTAGAAGACACTGGATACCTGCCTCCGCAGGTATGACGCTTAGCGGGGTGGTTGCAGGTTCTATGGAAATATTCACCCACTCGATTTGGGGAAGAGCCAATAATTATAAATAATCAATTTTGCGCCCTTGGCGTAATTTGCGGCTAAATAAGAATTCAACAGTTCGCGGCTAAAGCCGCTCCTACGAAAGCCATTCGTTTACCGAGTTTGAATTAGCATAGATATTTACCTCTGCGCCTCCGCGCCTCTGCGGTTATTAATATCTAAATTCTTTCTTTGCGCCTTTACGAGAGATCAAATTCGACAATCTTCAAACAGATTTAAACCTCGTAGGTGGTTGATGCCACATTGCCACCGCTTCCGGTCCAGTCGGTATGAAAGTATTCACCACGCGGCCTGTCAACGCGTTCATAGGTATGCGCACCGAAGTAGTCGCGCTGGGCCTGCAACAGGTTCGCCGGCAGGCGTTCACTGCGGTAGCCGTCGAAGTATGACAACGCGGATACAAATGCCGGTGCCGGAATGCCGTTACTCACAGCCAGCATCGCGGCATTGCGCCAACCGGCTTCTGCTGACTTGAGTGCATCAGTGAAGAACGCATCCAGTGCCAGGTTTTCCAGTTGCGGGTTGGCATCGTAAGCCGCCTTGATGTTGCCGAGGAAGGTGCTGCGTATAATGCAGCCGCCACGCCACATCAGCGCAATTTCGCCATAGTTGAGTTCCCAGCCCTGCTCTTTTGCCGCTTCGCGCATCAGCATAAAACCCTGGGCATAGGAAATGATCTTCGACGCATACAGGGCATCGTGCAGCGCCTTGATGTTGTCTTCTTCGCTGCCTGTCACTGTTTTAACCGGACGCGGCCCGAGTATCGCGGAGGCGCGCACGCGCTCATCCTTCAATGATGACAGTATCCGTGCAAATACGGCCTCACCGATCAGGGTCAGCGGTACACCCAGGTCGAGGGCATTGATACCGGTCCACTTGCCGGTGCCTTTCTGGCCCGCGGTATCGAGTATTTTATTGACCAGTGCATCGCCATCTTCATCCTTCATCGCGAGCTTGTCGGCGGTGATTTCGATCAGGTAGGAATCGAGCACGCCGCTGTTCCATTGCGTGAACACCTGGTGCATACGGTCGCAATCCATGCCCAGCGCATGCTCCATCAACGCATAGGCTTCGCAGATCAGCTGCATGTCACCGTACTCGATGCCATTGTGCACCATCTTGACGAAGTGGCCGGCACCATCCTGCCCGACCCACTGGCAGCAGGGCTCTCCATCCACTTTTGCGGCGATCGACTGAAAAATGTCCTTTACCAGCGGCCATGCCTCCGGGTCGCCGCCGGGCATGATCGATGGCCCGTGACGCGCGCCCTCCTCTCCACCGGAAATACCGGTGCCGATAAAGCGTAAGCCTTTATCTCTAAGGTAGGCGGTGCGCCTTGTAGTGTCCGGGTAATATGAATTGCCGCCATCGATAATGACATCACCCGGCTCGAGCCGCGGTACCAGCTTATCGATGAAGCGCTCGACCACCTCACCGGCCTTGACCATCAGCTTGATCTTGCGCGGTTTCTCCCGCGCAGCCACCTGCTCTTCCATGCTGTGCGTTCCGATGATGTTTTTATCCTGCGCCGGTCCGTTGATAAACTCGTCCACCTTGCTGGTGGTGCGGTT
>JBDNAP010000395.1:0-12737 GCA_039768325.1 Thiogranum sp. | reverse complement strand
GGAGCTGTGAATACAGACCCACCTTTGCTGAGGCCGAGGCCGGTATTCCCTTCTGGTACGAAAACTCGAACGGCCTGCTTGAAATAGCCCTGTGCAATGCTCATGTTGCTGAGGCCCTGCGGCTTGGTGTCGGAACTATGTTTACCTACCGCTAGGCCGTTTTCTGATCTGTTTTTTTGTGTCGCTGTAACCGGGGTGGCCAGTCAGCCCACCCCGGTTCCGCTCTGTAAATACTCTTTTCTCTAGCGTTAGCCCCCCCTGTCCATGTCCTCAGACGGCTCGCCTGTCGATCGGGAACAGGGGTGGTTAATGGGCATGTCCTGATAGGCCTTGTAGCTCTTTTCGGATTCGAAATAGATAGTCAGGTTACCGTCGACAATAGACGGGTGCCCGCTGACGTCGCCAATATCCCGGCCGGTGATCGGGTCGATGGTGTTGATCAGATGGTCCGGCTCGTGCAGCCGGTGACTCTGCTCCTTATCACGGGGCAGTGGGTCGTCGGCGACCCAGTTGAGAGCGTCGAATTTGCCCGGATATGTGTGTTGCGTATCAGTCGAGATACTCATAACAACCTCCTTGGTCAGGGTTTGACCGATTGACTTCGGGTGCCTGCTGCGCCGCTCGAGTCAGGCTGATTCGTAGACTTGTCCTCCTTTTACGGCGGTGTTGACTGGTCTGCCAGAACGCCGGACAGTTTTAAAGTTGCAGAGCATTGACGTTCCAGCCGACGCCGCCTACCACTGCTTCAGGATGATGACGGTGCACCAGCTCTTCCACGTCGGCAACCTGTCCGGCAGCTACATCGATCATCAACAGGATCTCCTGGTGTTGCATGGCATCCTGAAATTCAGCCAGATGCACATTTGGGATGCGGGTAACGAATTTCAGCCCCATGAAAAAGGACGTCAGCATGAACCCGACCGGTAGTAGCAACCAGTACCATTCAACCTGCAGCAGCACGATGACGATCATTGCAAACAGAGCTGCGAAAAACAGGGTCAGGTTGCCGCCCCACAAAAGGTTTTCGAGGCGTGAAGCAAGATCCTGCTGCTGACTGCGGGAGGCGGCAGGCAGGCCGCTGAGGTCGCCACCCCGTCCCGCGATGGCGTGGATGAATTTACGCTGGATACCCTGTGCTTCCAATTCATTTACCACCGTCCTGGCATGTCCGCTATCGGGAAACAGAAAATAGAGACGTCTTTTCATCAGTCACCTCCTTGCCTGAAAATCAACCCCAACGATGAAAAGCCGGCCTTCACGTCTGGGGGTGCACCCGTATCCGGCAAACCAGCAATACGCCAGGCGATCGGTGAGACGACCGACTCAGTGCATTGCTCTGCATCCCTGAAAGAATCCACCCGGTCGAAACACCAACGCGGTAGAATTTAACGAACCAGCTCATTCATCCTACAGGGTAGCAATAGTATACTTGACTAAAATAGTCAAGTATTATTTGGCGGCGGCTACCCGGGCAGTATTCTAAATGCCAATCGACAGGCTGCTAACTCAATGATTAGGCGGGAGATACTTGAATCTTCTTTTTTATCATGATGGTTCTCTTGCGGGCTCTGCAATACCAATCTCTATAGCTGGGGGTGTCCTTATTCCTTTTCGTCTGACCCCCGGTTTTTTTACGTTCTTATCATGCCCGACCAGTCAATTTTGCCGCAGCTGCTGTTTGCGTAAAATCAAGCACGGCGGGTTGCTTGCATGTCTTTGCGGGCTAGGCGGCCGATCCCGCGGAAATAAATACCAAAGCGAGCGCTGCAGCTGCAGGTACTGCCTGAACTAACAGTATTTTTCGACTTGCCGTCAATCCTGCGAACACACCCGCGATTACCACGCAAGCCAGAAAAAAGACCTTGATTGAATGGCCGGCCGCACCGAGGCTCAGACCCCATGCAAGTCCGGCCGCCAGGAACCCGTTATACAGCCCCTGATTCATCGCCAGGATCTTGCAAGCACTGGCAGATGCCCGGCTATGGCCAAAAGTCCTTCTACCGAAAGGCTTATCCCAGAGAAACATCTCAAGGACAAGGAAGCAGACGTGAAGAAAGGCGACAAGACCGACCAGTATGTTCGCCATAATGAGTACCATTTTACACCCGCCTGCGGCTGACCTCTCACTTCCAGGGCCAGGCGCTATTCCACTATGTCTGCCTTGGTGCTTGCAATGAATGCCATAACATCACTCCGTTCCTGTTGTGGAAGCTGGAAGAAATCCAGTGTTGCATTCAAGTGACCGATAAATTTCTCCCAATCGCTCTCGTTAATGCCCATGCCCTTGTGGGATGTTTTGTTGTCGCGCCCCGTATAGAGTAGCGGGCCACCGGCATTTGAGCAGAGATAATCGATTAACAGCTGCTTTTCCCGATCAATGCCATCTTCACCTCTATTCTCCCAGAAACGCCCAAGCTGGGAATCAGACATTAGGCGCGGCAGTAAATCATTCGCAACAGCGGCTATTGCATCATAGCCACCAAGACGCTCATAAAGTGTTTTTTCATTCATGACCATGCCTCCTCGTTGATTTGGTTTCATTGCAACGCCCGGTGCAGGCCTGCATTCAAGTTGCGTGGGCGTTGCCCACGTACACGGCCTATCCTTTAAAGGCACCTTCAGATGCCAGATATTGTAATTCTCCTGCAGAACTTTCCCGCCCCAGTATGCTGTTGCGGTGTGGAAAGCGCCCAAACCGCCTGATGATGTCTCTGTGGTGTTCCGCGAATCCAATATTGGTTTCCAGGTCGTTTTCGCGATATAACTTCACCGACAGTTCCTGGTCTGCCAGATCTTCACTATGCAAAAAGGGCATATATAAAAATGCCAACTTTTCTTTTTCTATTTTCCGGTCAAATTTTTTTTCGAGCGCGTGTCGTGCAATTTCCGCAGATCGTCTTTCTGTTTTGAAGCTTTTCGCTTCACCTCTAAACATGTTCAATGGAAATTGGTCGAGAATTATAACCAGCGCCAAACAGCCATCAGGATCCTCGCTCCAGTCATCGAGTTCACCGAGCGACGCTTTTTCCCATAGTGCTTCGTACTTTTCGACAATCTCCTTATCCAGTTCGGGGTTTGAGGAAAACCACTGCTGCTTGACTCTGTCTGAAAACCAGAAATCAACAATTTCTTTCGCTGCTATATTCATTTAACTGGTAAGCCGTGGATACAACGGCTTCTGTAAATGGCCGGAGCGCATAGCGTCAGCGAGGACCGGGTCAGCGAAGCGGGAGGGTCTGATGCATTGGACAGGTCCCGAAGTCATTTTCTGCTTGCACGTTTCGCACGCAATGCCGCTTCGTAAGCACGCTTTGCCCAAACCGTCGCCGCATCCGGGTCGTCCAGGATTTCCTCGGGCGCCAGGTAATAGGACATTTTTACAATTTTTCCGCCTTTGTCATATTCGAACTGATCGAGGCCTTTTGATTTAAAATACTGCGCGGTACTGTCGTCGGCTTTAAGATACAGCGTATCATCCGCCACCAGGCCAAACATGGCACCGCTATGATATATGCCGTAGCCACCGAACATCTTACGCGCTTGAATCTGGCCGAACTGTGCAAATACCTCCGGCAAGTAATCGACGAACTCGCTCACGTCTATTCCACCTGTGTGTACCGGGTCCGATCAGTGTATGGGATGCGCGTTATCTGCGTATCCTGGCCCGAACGGAATCTGTCTGAAATTTCCAATCACTCCCGATAGCCCTGTTGATATTCCTCTGTTGCTTCTATTGCCTGAACAATATCCAGGTATATTCCGTTTGGGTCCAGTACACAGAAATGACGTTGTCCCCAGTCCTCGGAGCGAAGTTCCAGGGCTATATTGAGTGACTTCTCTTGCGCCTCTGAATATGCCGAATCAACATCCGTCACTTCAAGGCTGAATATCACCCCGTTTCCATTATATGCCTTACGGAATATATCTGCTTGCGTGAGTTGATCGGGTAACAGAAAGCCGACCTGAATTCCGGACTCGGATACGAGATGGAGATACCATGTGTTTTCGAAAGCGACAGTAAAACCAAAATAATCGGAATAGAATGTGCTTGCCACATCAAGGCTTTTAACCGTGAATACCGGAAAGGAGCTATGTGCTTTTATCAATTCGGTCTCCGACTCACCTTGAAGGTGTACCGCTATCTGCCAGCAAGTCACGTATGATTCTTTTGACTTCCGGGTGATCGAAGTCCCTGCCGCCGACGGCCCGGTAGACAATCCGTCCCTGGGTGTCCAGCAGCACGGTCGTTGGCAGGCCCTTGACGTCGAAGCTTTGTGCAACCTCACTGTCCGGGTCAAACAGAATGGGAAAGCTGGGGTCAACCGGTAGTTGTCCCATAAAGGCAAACACGTGGTCTTCAGTCTCCCATTCGTTTATTGCCAGTATGGCGAATGCTTCGTCCTTGAAGGCCTGATGCAAGGCTTCCATGGAAGGGATTTCGCGACGGCAGGGGGGGCACCAGGTTGCCCAGAAATTCAGTATCACAACCTTGCCCCTGTAGCTTTCAAGTGAGTACTGTTCGCCATCCATGTCTTTGAGCTGAAAGTCGGGCGCTTCAATCGGTGTGGTGAGTCGCGTCAACTCGTGGCTCAGATCCGGCAATGGCAGTTGCGCTGCTGCCGGGGCTATGGACAGCAGGCTGATTACGGAAAATATGCCGAAATGGCGACGGCTAACTTTCCGGCGCCTGCGCAGGTGCGCAACGAAGCCCTTCCAATGTTCCTTTATGATTTTCACCCTGGTACCTCCAAGTGTAAATAAGGTTAAGTGAACTGTCGGGTGGGAGCGGGACGGTGGTGAAACCCTGACTCCAGTCTCCGGGTTCAAAAGTCTGCTCATCGGGCAGTATCGACCAGCGGAAGCTGACGCCCTGATCCTGCCATTCCTTGACCCATTCGGTTTTGGTTTTTATCGGGTGGGCTTTGCCGTCCTCTGTGACATAACGCCAGTCGGCAACCCGGTAGGATAGCTGTTCGCCTGACTCATTCTTGATAATGGTGCCGAAGATGCACTGGCTTGCCATCGTCTTGACCAGCAGGGGAGGAAGACCGCGGGCACTATACACGGCGGTGACATAGTCGGGCAGGAGCTGAATCAGTTGGAGGCTGAGGCCAGGATGCTGGACTTTCCAGCTAATCAGGCCTGTTGCCGGGTCCCGGTGTTGCTGAATATCACCGGCAAACACCGCGAAGGATAGGGACAGAGAAAATATTAAATATATGTATTTCAACTGGATAGCCTGTCTGATCGAGTGCTGGCGGAAACGGCCCGTGTGCGCTGCACGTTTGCCCATAGAGCTATAGTAGCTCATGAGGGCTGCATCAGGAATGCTGCAGCTCGTGCTCTGCCATCTCTTCCGTATCCGGCCGTGCACCACCGCCGTCTCTTTCCAGCACCGGCCTGAGGAAATGTCCGGTGTGCGAACGGCCGTTCTGGCAGAGAGTCTCCGGTGTCCCGGCGGCGATGATTTCACCGCCGCCGTTGCCACCTTCCGGTCCAAGATCGATGGTCCAGTCAGCCGTTTTTATGACGTCCAGATTGTGTTCGATGATGACGACGGTGTTGCCATGATCGCGCAGACGGTGGAGTACCCGCAGCAGTTGTTCGATATCGTGGAAGTGCAAACCGGTCGTGGGTTCATCGAGGATGTACAGGGTGCTGCCGGTGTCGCGTTTGGAGAGTTCCCTGGACAGCTTGACGCGCTGTGCTTCACCGCCCGAGAGGGTGGTGGCATTCTGGCCAAGGTGGATATACGACAGTCCAACATCCAGCAGGGTCTGAAGTTTGCGCGAAATGACTGGCACGGCAGAAAAGAATCCGGCCGCTTCTTCAACGGTCAGGTTCAGTACCTGGTGAATGTTCTTGCCCTTGTAGCGAATGTCGAGCGTTTCACGGTTGTAACGTTGTCCCTTGCAGATATCACAGGGTACGTAGATGTCGGGCAGAAAATGCATTTCGACTTTGATAACACCGTCACCCTGACAGGCTTCGCAGCGACCGCCTTTGACGTTAAAGCTGAAACGTCCCGGCTTATAACCGCGCGAGCGTGATTCCTGGGTGCCTGCAAACAGTTCACGAATGGGGGTAAACAGGCCGGTGTAGGTCGCCGGGTTGGAGCGTGGTGTGCGCCCGATGGGGCTTTGGTCGATGTCCACGACCTTATCGAAGTGCTGCAGGCCTTCGATGGATAGACAGGGTGCCGGTTCTGTCGCCGCACCGTTCAGTTCAGCAGCAGCGGTCAGGTAGAGCGTGTCGTTAATCAGCGTGGATTTGCCGGAACCGGAGACGCCGGTAATACAGGTTAGCAGTCCCACCGGGATGTTCAGATCGACCGACTTCAGGTTATTGCCACTGGCGCCTTTGATGCTTAACTGGCGTTGGGGATCATTTGGGGTGCGCCGCGCCGAACCGGCAATTCGACGTGCGCCGCTCAGGTATTGTCCGGTTAACGATGCGGGGTCGTTTATAATGTGTTGCGGCGTTCCCTGCGAGACAACCTTGCCGCCGTGCGAGCCGGCGCCAGGGCCCATGTCGACAACGTGATCCGCCGCGCGGATGGCCTCCTCATCGTGTTCCACAACGATGACGGTATTGCCGAGATCACGCAGATAGGTCAGGGTATTCAACAGCCGCTGGTTATCGCGTTGGTGCAGGCCGATGGAGGGCTCATCGAGAATATACATGACCCCAACCAGACCGGCACCGATCTGGCTGGCCAGGCGGATGCGTTGGGCCTCACCACCGGACAGGGTGTCTGCACCGCGTTCCAGTGACAGATAGTTCAGTCCGACGTTGACCAGAAAATCCAGGCGTTCACGGATTTCCTTGACAATTTTCTCGGCTATGGCGCCACGGCGCCCGGGTAGCTGTAGCGCGGAAAAAAAATTGCCGGCTTCACCCACCGGCAAGGCGGCGATAGCGGGCAGCGTACGGTCTCCGACGAACACGTGTCTGGCGGAACGGTTGAGTCGTGTGCCGTCGCAGTCGGGACAGGCGTGGGTGCTGAGATAACGCGCCAGCTCTTCGCGCACGACATTGGATTCGGTTTCACGGTAACGGCGTTCCATGTTGCACAGAACGCCTTCAAAGGGGTGGTGTCTGACCTTGATGCCGTTGCGTTCGGTGAGGTAGCGGAACTCAATGACCTGCTTGCCGCTGCCATACAGAATCAGCTGTTTTGATTCTTCCGGCAGCTCTTCAAAGGGTGTTTCGATATCAAAACCGTAATGATCGGCAAGAGAGCCGATAAGTTGGAAATAATAGGCGTTTCGCCGGTCCCAGCCACGCACTGCACCACCGGCCAGACTCAGATGCGGGTGCGCAACCACGCGGCCGGGGTCAAAGGTTTGTTGCACACCCAGGCCGTCACAGCTCGGGCAGGCACCCACCGGGTTATTAAAGGAAAACAGGCGCGGCTCCAGCTCGCTCAGCGAATATCCGCATTGCGGGCAGGCGAACTTGGCGGAGAAGGTGATCTCGGTCGCATCGTCCATGTTGACAACGCGTGTCAGGCCATCGGCGAGTCGAAGTGCGGTTTCAAAAGATTCCGCCAGGCGTAATTCAAGGTCATCGCGAATCTTGAAGCGATCCACAACCACTTCGATATTGTGTTTGCGGCGCAGGTCCAGCGTCGGCAACTGATCAAATTCAGTGATTTCACCATCGATACGTGCACGGATAAAGCCATGTGCGCGCAGTTCATCGAGCAGGGCGGCGTGTTCACCTTTACGCCCCTGTACCACGGGTGCCAGCAGCATCCAGCGCGAACCTTGTTCTTTTTCCAGTACATGGTCGACCATCTGGCTGACGGTTTGCGCCTCCAGTTCGATGTCGTGGTCCGGGCAGCGTGGTGTACCCACGCGGGCAAACAGCAGGCGCAGGTAATCGTAGATTTCAGTAATGGTGCCAACGGTGGAACGCGGGTTGTGCGAAGTGGATTTCTGTTCAATGGAAATGGCGGGTGACAGACCTTCTATATGGTCAATGTCGGGCTTTTCCATCATCGACAGAAACTGGCGGGCATAGGCCGACAGGGATTCCACGTAGCGTCGTTGCCCTTCGGCATAAATAGTGTCAAACGCCAGCGATGATTTACCCGAACCGGACAGGCCGGTGATCACAATGAGCCGGTCCCTGGGCAGGTCCAGATCGACGTTCTGCAGGTTATGCGTGCGTGCCCCGCGTAAGCGTATGCTGTCCATCTTGATTCCGGCGATTTGGCTAACCTGTTACTATACTGCGTTTCTCAAACTCAGGCCAAAAAGGACAAGCTCGTGAGCACAGACCCTGCTGCTGCAGTTGGAATGAGCCGGGCGGAAGCTCGCTCTGCTGCATCCATGGCAGGCATTTATGCCCTTCGTATGCTGGGGTTATTCATGATTCTGCCGGTATTCGCGCTATATGCCGAGGAGCTCGAAGGCACAACGCCGGCGCTGGCCGGATTTGCCATCGGTATCTATGGTATGACCCAGGCATTGCTGCAAATTCCGTATGGCCTGTTGTCGGACCGTATCGGTCGTAAGCCTGTCATTATCTTTGGTTTGCTGGTGTTTGCCCTGGGTAGTGTGATAGCGGCGAGGGCGGACAGTATCTATCTTGTGATTGCCGGGCGTGCCATCCAGGGGGCCGGTGCAATTGCCGCGGCGGTCATGGCGCTCACCGCCGATCTGATTCGCGAAGAACACCGCGTCAAGGCGATGGCCATTATCGGCATGAGTATCGGTGCATCATTTGCGCTGGCGATGGTGCTGGGCCCGCTATTGAACACCTGGATCGGCGTGCCGGGCATTTTCTGGCTGACCGCCGTGCTGGCAATCGGCGGTATCGGCGTCGTGGTCCTGCTGGTGCCCAACCCGGTGGTCACGCGTGTGCGCCGTGATGCCGAGGCGGTGCCGGCGCAGTTTGCCTCGGTACTGCGCGATCCGCAGCTGTTGCGCCTCGACATCGGCATTTTTTCTCTGCACCTTATTCTAACGGCAAGCTTTGTAGTGCTGCCGCTGGCATTGCGCGATATTGCGGGTTTGTCTTCGAGCCGGCACTGGGAGGTCTATCTGCCGGTACTGCTGCTATCGCTGCCGATGGCGATCCCGTTTATTCTGCAGGCGGAGAAACACAGACGCATGAAGCAGGTGTTCGTGGGTGCGATTGTGGTCATACTGATGGCTGAAATAGCGCTGTATGAATTTCACTATGAAGTGCTGACCATCGCGATTTCACTGTTCATTTTTTATTCAGCGTTTAATCTGCTGGAAGCCATATTGCCTTCGCTGATTGCCAAGATGGCGCCACCCGACAGCAAGGGAACTGCAATGGGTTTTTATTCCAGTGCGCAGTTTTTTGGTGCCTTTGTCGGCGGGGCTATGGGGGGCTGGCTGCACGGCCGCTTCGGACTGGAGGCGGTATTCCTGTTTTGCGCGGCGGTGGCGCTGGTGTGGCTGGTGTTCGCCGTGAGCATGAAGAATCCCCGTTACCTGAGCACCCGCCTGCTCAGGGTCGGCAGCCTGGATCCAACGGCGGCACGCAAACTGGCCCAGCAGATTACTGCTGTGCGGGGGGTCGCTGAAGTGGTGGTGATCGGCGAAGACGAAGTCGCCTATCTGAAAATTGACCAGCATGCGCTGGACGAAGATGCCTTGGCGGCGCTGGCGGTGCCGGAGGCCTGAGCCGCGCATCAGGAGCTTACAAATTCTACTTGCAGCCGTTATGATGACTTGCTTGAGCAGGCAATCAGCAGCGGCGAAAACACACGGAGCGTGATTTCGAAGAAGAGGAGTGAAACATGGCACGAGGCGTCAACAAGGTAATCCTGGTCGGCAATCTGGGCGCGGACCCGGAAGTCAAATATATGCCGAATGGCAATGCGGTCGCGAACGTCACGGTCGCTACCAGTGAATCCTGGAAGGACAAGCAGAGCGGTGAGCAAAAGGACAAGACTGAATGGCATCGAGTGGTGTTCTTCAGGCGTCTGGCGGAGATTGCCGGCGAGTACCTGAAGAAAGGCTCCCAGATCTACATCGAGGGTAAACTGCAGACCCGCAAGTGGCAGGATAAAAACGGTAATGACCGTTATACCACTGAAATTATCGCCAATGAAATGCAGATGCTGGGTGGTCGGGGTGGTGGAAGTGCCGACTTCGGCACTGCATCTTCCACAGCAGCAGCGCCGGCACCCGCCGCGGCTGCTGATGAATTCGACGACGATATACCGTTCTAGACGGATCGCCGCCGGTGTTGGAAAACGCCCGCCCCTGGCGGGCGTTTTGCGTTCTTGCCTGTCTGTGAAGTGGGCGCCGGCACAGTACCGGAGGCAAATTTTAAAGAATCATCCATGCGGCGAATGGCACTAAGTTAAGGCGGCTTTTCCTCTGTAGGGCCGAATTTATTCGGCCATTAGCGGTTGGCGGCTACCCACATCGTGGCTATATCCGTGATGATAGATGGTATGGCGACGTGGTTGGTCGAATGAATTCGACCCTACAATGGTTTAAATAGGCTTAACTTAGTGCCGTTCATCCATGCGGCCAGTTAGTGCACCGATAAATAAATTAAATGACAAATTGTTTTTTCTGCTCAAAGTTCGAGCAGTTTTGAAGCAAATCACACCAACCTACTGATTTCCAATTCAATCATTAAATCAGTGTTTCTTATGACCCACCCTCACCTCGGCCTGTATGCGCTAAGTGCCTGTCCCTAAAGCAGGAATTAGTTTTTTTCATCTTGACGGGTGGAGAATTCCTACCTATAGTGTCAAAAAGTGGGGGCAAGTGGATAATTGTGGTAAATAAGGGAGGTCAAGGGGAGTCTAGTGTTCCGCGGTGGTAGCTCAGTCAAGCTCGATGCCAAGGGGCGGTTGGCGTTGCCCACCCGCTACCGGGGATTGATTACCGAGCGTTTTGACGGCCGGCTGGTTTTGACCGTGCACGTCGATGGCTGCCTGTTGCTATATCCGCAGCCCGAGTGGGAAGACATCGAACTCCAGCTTATTCGTACCCCCAACCAGGACCGCCGTACCCGCGACATGCAGCGCATGCTGGTGGGGTACGCCACCGAGGTAGAGATGGATGGCAATGGCCGTATTCTGATTGCCCCCCGTTTACGCGATTTTGCCGGCCTCGAAAAAGGTGTATCGCTGGTTGGTGTAGGCAAGAAATTTGAAATCTGGAACGAAGAGACCTGGGAGCATATCGGTAGCGGCTGGACGGGTGGCGATGAGGAAAAAGATGGTGTGCCTCACCCGCTCGAAACGCTGACACTCTAGTCTTGATGGGCGAGTTGCACCGTCCGGTACTGCTGGAGCAGGTACTGGATGCGCTGAAGCTTAAGTCGGACGGTTTGTACATCGACGGGACTTTTGGGCGCGGTGGGCATGCCGCAGCAGTATTGGAAAGGTTGGGGGCGCAGGGGCGGCTGTTGGTTTTTGATAAGGATCCCGATGCGCTGGATTTTGCAGCAGACCGCTTCAGGGGGGAGGCACGTCTGATTATGCGCCACGGGAGTTTTGGGGATCTTGGGACCGTTGTGTCAGAACTGGGCTGGCAAGGCAAAGTGGGCGGGGTCCTGTTGGATCTCGGGGTGTCGTCACCGCAGCTGGAGGACGCTGAACGTGGATTCAGTTTTCTCAACGAGGGGCCTCTGGATATGCGAATGAACCCGCAGGCAGGTATCAGCGCCAGTGAATGGCTCGCCGATGCAGCGGAGCGGGATATCGCGGACGTTCTCTGGAGATATGGGGAAGAGCGCTATTCACGAAGGATCGCCAGGTCTATTGTTGCTGCACGGGACGAATCCCCGATTACCACGACTTCCCGGCTGGCTCGATTGATTGCTGCTGCTGTTCCCGGCCATAACTTTAAAAAACATCCAGCCACACGAAGCTTTCAGGCGATCCGCATTTTCATTAACCATGAACTGGAAGATCTGGAGTCAGTATTGCCGCAGGTGGTTGATGTGCTGGCGCCGGCTGGACGACTGGCGGTGATCAGTTTCCATTCACTGGAAGACCGTATCGTCAAACGTTTCATTCGTGACCAGCAGCGAGGGCCCCAGTTGCCGCCTGATTTACCGGTATTGCCGTCAGAATATATGCCCAGATTGAAAGCGGTGGGCAGGCAGGTTCGCGCCGACAGGATTGAGGTGAAGAATAATCCGCGTGCTCGCAGTGCAGTATTGCGTGTGGCGGAGCGGCTGGCATGAGGTCGCTGTTTTTGCCCCTGCTGCTTCTGGCGACAATCTCAACGGCGATCGCTACGGCCTATGCCAAGCACCAGAGCCGCAAACTGTTTATCGAGTTGCAGGAACTGGAAGCGGAACGCGATGCAATGAATGTGGAGTGGGGGCAGTTGCAGCTTGAACAAAGTACGCATACCACTCACGGCAAGGTTGAAAATGCGGCACGCCGGCGCCTGGGTATGCAGATTCCCGATCCGCAACAGGTGGTGATTCTGCGGCCATGAATACCAAGGTAACCATCAGTCGTGCACGCCGGCTCTTGCTGGGCGGCCTGATGCTCTCCGGTTTTGTTGTGCTGGCAGGACGCAGTGCGCAGTTGCAGCTGCTCGATCGGGAGTTTTTGCAGGGTCAGGCCGATGCGCGCCACCTGCGAGTCGTTCAGGTGCCTGCACACCGCGGCATGATCACCGATCGTAACGGCGAGCCGCTGGCCATCAGTACGCCGGTGCAGTCGGTCTGGGTGAATCCCAAGGAACTGGTGGCGTCCCGTAGCGAGCTGTCACGTCTGG
>JBDNAP010000394.1:0-3912 GCA_039768325.1 Thiogranum sp. | reverse complement strand
GTACAAGCCAGGGCCAGGATAGGCTTGTCCTGAAAACACCCTGATTTCCTGTTTGTCGATAAAGTCCTGCATACATTCAATACCGTCTGTATCTCACGCGCCGCCCCGTGAGAAATGCGGGCAGATGTCTAGAATTTCGCCTTGTATCCCAGGCACATGAAATAGGAGGAACGGGTTTCGTAGCCCTCGGGGTCTTCCCTGGCTAACCACTCGCCGCCGGCCTGGATATCCAGACCGTATTGTTTTCTCCAGCGGTATTCCATTTTCAGGCTGGGTGAGGTCACCCACTGTACTGAATTTTCCGGTGTGTTGTTGCGGTAGTCAGCACGCAATCTGGGACTTATATTCCAATACCGGTTGATAGCGTATTTAGTGTCGATGGAGGCAGAGGAAAGCCTTGAAGAATCGCTTATCCGGTGACGAAAATCGAGTATATTTTTGTCACCTGCAATCATCATGTCTGTGCCGCTGAGCTTCAGATGATAAAAGTACTCGCTCAAGCGTGTAGCTGCCGCCGTCGAGACACTCGATATCGCGGAATTGGAAACATCCATCATGGCGACATCGCCGCTGAACTTGATACGTTGAGAAAAGCTGTGAGACAGGCCAAGGGCCAGTGTGGCGACCTCATTGGCACGGTTCTTGGTAAAGTGCTTTATCCTGTTATCCGGGAGAATCCAATACCAGCCGTCGCTGCTGGCCATGGTTTGTTGCAGATATTTCCGTTGCTGTTTGCGTATCGGGCTTTTGCGGATATCGAGTGTTGCGCTCAAGGTGGTCCTGTAGGGCAGTTTCCAGGCACCCGAGGTCATGAACGAGCCCAGTGAGTTTCCGAAAACATCATAGTCGAGAAACAACAGCATTGAGCGTCTCGGCCGCAGGTAGCGCACTGCGCCGCCAACCGACCGGCTGCTAAGCTTTCCGTTATCCTGCTGTTCGATGAGATAGCTGTTCAGGTCCCAGGCCCGTGCAAATTTACCCGTGACAGCGTTGATTCCAAACATCTGCCTGGTGGCGTTGAATTTGTCTTTGGACGAAAGAACCTGATAACCGGCGACACCATTGACAGTCAGCCCGCCCGTCAAGCGATAATCCACCCGAATACCGTCGAGTTCACCGAGCATGCTGCTGCGGGCGCCAATGCGACTGCCGAACTGAATCGAAAGACGTTGCTGGCCGACAGCAGGGGCGACGCACGGGCTTTCCGCGTTGCTGTCGTCAAGAGGCAGCTCATTGAGGAAACCGTGCAGGCAGGGGATGCCGGGTTGCGGCCCGCTTTCCTGCAGATCTGTCGGGGCAGGGGGGCTGATTTCCAGCTCCGAAGTCAGCGCCGATGAATTGACGGTGCTGTCGGTCTGGTCGATGGCAGCTCTTTCCTCAGCTTCAGCCGGCTGCTTTGCGACGGGGCGGTCAGCAGTTGGCTCACTGCTGGCGGACTGCGGTGCCGCCCTGCCTGGTATAGCCTCCGACCCGGTGGAAAAAAGCAGCATGCCCGAACCCAGGGCCAGCATACAGATCGTGACAGATACAGGGCTTGCTCCCATATTTCAGTCTTCCGCCTCCTGCGTATTCATTGTGAGCTGTCAGGCAAAATATTACACCGATGAATCATAAAGTTTCCAGTACTATTTCAAGCAATCTCTAAATTTATTCTCCATGGTACTGGAAAAGCTTGAAATTGCCGGTGGCGCGAGTTCAGCGGATGTGCGTCCAGCTGCACTTCTCAGCAGCATTGTCGGTGATACGATGAGGAAACTTGAGGTGGAAGAGTGGTGCAAGCCGGTCGGACTGCAAACTGTGTCACAGAAGCGGAGATATGATCATGGTGGCGATCCGCTGACCGGCTTGATATCAGTGACGAGGTATACCAGCGCATACAGGCGTGCTTCAGTCGTGCTCAATATCCAGCCAGCCACTGATATCACTTCGTCGTGTGCATACTCCTTGCGCAGCAGACCCTGCAAGGTGCGGGCGGTGTGTTCTGCATCCATCGTCAGGCAGACGGCTGGGTCCTGCCTTTTCAGGGTCCGTTCAATGTCTGTGAGAAGCACCTGACAGTAGCGATATTCCGGCTGCGCATCCAGGTAGGCCCGGCCGATACGTGCCGCGGCTTGCCGGTCGGCAATGGTTTTCCGCAGCCATGGCGGTTCCCCGCAGGGTTCGGACCCGCTATTGGCCAGCGAATAACGGTTGCCGCCAAAGCCGCCGGCTGTCAGGCTGAGCAGGGCAGAAAGCAGAAATGTCCGGCGTGTGCAACAGCGGGTGTTTAGCAGCGCTAACGGAGAGTGGTGTCCCTCAGTCATCGAATTTGCCCCTTGAGGTGATCGGCGAGTCGCAGAGTCAGTGCCACCAGGGTCAGTGTCGGGTTGGACACTCCCGAGGTGGGAAACACCGAACTGCCGGCCACGTACAGGTTGTCGACCGTATGGACTTTGCAGTTGCGGTCGACCACGCCACGCAGCGGATTATCGCTCATGCGCGTGGTGCCCATGTGGTGGCTGCCACCGCCGAGCGGCTGAGGCCAGTTGCTCCGGTCGGCGATCATCTCCCGCAGGCGGCCGATACCGAGGGCGCCGAATTCAAGTGCCAGCGAGTGGAGGTGTGTATAGAAACTCAGGCGGTCCTGTTCCGTCAGGCGCCAATTCAGTTTGATCTTCGCTAAGTCCAGCGCATCGTTTTGTGTCGAGAGGCTGACGCGGCTGTCCGGATTGGGCGCCTGCTCACAGGAACCGCCTACGCCCAGCCAGATGCCAATATTGTCAGGATGCCCCGGTTTTACGGCAGGGTCCTCATCAGTGAGAAATTGCCGGGCCGCCATCAGCATGTCGCGCCGTGCCGTATCATTCGCTGCCGTCGGCTGCTGGCCTGCAGGGTATTTGCCGGCGACGCCCATCATGAATGTGGCGTTCAGCAAGCGATGTTCGCGTAGAAACCTTTGTGTGGGATTGAATGCCGCCTTCGCTAATCGGCCTTCTGCCATCACCCGTTCTCGCAGGATCTTTGGCAGCCGCTGCAAGTCCGCAACCACTATTTCAGCGAAGCCGCCCATGTGCGGGTGTTCCATGAAGAAACGGCCGACCAGATCATTCTGATTGCCCAGCCCGGCCTGCACAACGTTGTTGGATAGCAACAGGATACGCGCGTTTTCAAGTCCACCCGCCGCCAGCACGTAGTAGCGGGCTTTTATGCTGTGTCTGAGGCCGCTCAGGGTACGGATGGCGAGTCGTTTGACAGCCTGGGCATCGTCAGCAGCGGAAATACGGGTGACATTGGCGTTGAGCAGGACGCGGATATTAGTGGCTGTTTTCAATTCATCCCCATAACGGCTGCCGAAACGGGTCGGGGTGCTGAACTGAACGAACTGCAGACGCAGGCGGCCGGCCGCCAATTCGGGCAGTTTCTCGCCAGTCATCCGCTGCCAGTAATCGCTGTCATCAAAGCGTCCGGGGGCGACTTCGACGATTTCGGCAGCAGGTTCGTAATAAGGTATCAGTTCATCGATAGCGAACGGCCAGCCACTGAAAGGCACCCAGTCGCGTTGTTCAAAGTCAATGGCATCCAGGGGGCGGCAGTATCCGCCCCAGTGGTTTGAGCTGCCGCCGAA
Organism: Thiogranum sp.; assembly: GCA_039768325.1. Classification (GTDB taxonomy): domain Bacteria; phylum Pseudomonadota; class Gammaproteobacteria; order DSM-19610; family DSM-19610; genus Thiogranum. The sequence continues at coordinate 308 of JBDNAP010000394.1, read as the reverse complement.
TAGGCGCAGGCGCGTGGCTGATGGTGAATAGTCGATACCTGTATTTTCACCTTCATAGAACGACTGAACCTCCGGGTCCGGTTCCAGTCCGCCGGCCTCCACTACGCAGACGCTGATTGCACTGCCGGCCAGACTGCGAGCCAGTGTAATACCGGCGACACCTCCGCCGATAATGGCGAGATCGGCTTCCAGGTTGCTGTGGTCGGGTAACGTGCGTGCATCTGTGAACATGGGGATCCGTCGTCCGCGCTATTGTTCGCTGCTGGCCTCGTTTGGCTCCAGTACTCTGCGCGCGACCTGCTGCATGC
>JBDNAP010000058.1:0-2676 GCA_039768325.1 Thiogranum sp. | reverse complement strand
CCTCGACCTCCAGGCAACTGACCCAGGTGATGCACCGGGTCCAGAGTCAGTCTCCGGAACTCGCCCGTTGCCTGCAGGCGATTGACCAGAAGCTGAATATGATTTCCCAATTGTTCGTAAGCGAGGAAATCAATCTTCATGAGCAGCCGACACAGGAAGTGAATCTGAGTGCCGGTGGTATCGCATTCCGGGTCCAGCACGAAATCAAGATCGACAGCCTGCTGGAACTGCGTATGGCGCTGTTCCCGTCACTGCTGGGTATTCTGACAGTATGCCGGGTTATCCAGTGCGAACGCCTGGATGACGGGAATCTGAAATTGCCCTGGCAGGTAGCGGTGGTCTACGAACACCTGCGCGAATCCGATCGCGAGCTTCTGGTTCGCCATATCATGTCCAAGGAAACCCAGCAGCTTCGTTCCCAGCGTTCGGAAAACTAGACAGCCGCCTGGTCCTGCTCTTCCTGCTGTTGCAGCTCCCAGAGATTGGCATAGAGTCCCTCCTGCCCGAGCAGTTGCTGGTGGCTGCCGTGTTCGACGATATGCCCGTCTTTCATCACCATGATCTGATCGGCATCGATAATGGTGGACAAACGATGGGCAATGACCAATGTGGTGTGGTTTTCAGCAGCGCTGCGCAGACTCTCAAGAATGACCTGCTCGGATTGACTGTCCAGGCTGGAGGTGGCTTCGTCAAACACCAGTATTTTAGGGCTTTTGAGTATGGCGCGTGCGATCGCAACGCGTTGCTTTTCCCCGCCTGACAGCTTCAATCCGCGTTCGCCAACAAGCGTATCGTAGGCTTTGGGCAGGCTGCTGATGAAGTCGTGAATATTAGCGGCTTTTGCGGCGTACTCAATTGCGTCCTGACCGGAGCCGGGACGCGCGTAGGCGATGTTGTGGTAGAGGGTGTCATTAAACAGCACGGTATCCTGTGGGACTATGCCAATGGCGCCGCGCAGACTCTGTTGGGTGACGGCACGTACATCCTGCCCATTGATCAGAATACGGCCGGACTGGACGTCGTAGAAACGAAATAACAGGCGGGCCAGCGTGGATTTGCCGGCACCGCTCGGGCCCACCACCGCGACCTTGTGTCCGGCCGGGATCACGAAACTGATGTCGTGCAGGATGGGGCGCTCCGGGTCATAGGCGAAACCGACACGATCGAAACGGACCTCGCCATTACCGATATCCAGCTGGATGGCATCCGGCCGGTCTTCGATCTCCGGAGAGCGTTCCAGCACATCAAACATCAACTGCATATCGGCGATGGAATGTTTCAGCTGACTGTAGACGATGCCCAGGAAATTGAGCGGAATAAAAAGCTGTAACAGAAAGGCATTGATCAGAACCAGGTCACCCAGGGTCAGATCGCCGGCGACAACACCCTTGGTAGCCAGGATCATTAGCGAGGTAACACCCATGGCGATAACCGCAGCCTGGCCGATATTCAGTGCGGACAGCGAGGTCTGGCTCTGGACTGCTGCATCCTCCCATTCTTCCAGTGTTTCGTTGTAGCGTTTCAGTTCGTAGTTTTCATTACCGAAATATTTCACGGTTTCATAATTGAGCAGGCTGTCGATAGCCTGGGTGTTGGCTTTTGAATCCGCAACATTCATGCGAACACGGTATTTCATGCGCCATTCGGTGATTTTGAAGGTAATGTAGATATAGGCGATTACCGAGCCGAAGGTGATAACCGCAAACCAGAAACTGTATTTCTCCAGCAGAATAGCGGCGATCAGTGTCACTTCGACAATAACCGGGAGGATACTGAATACCATGTAATTAAGCAGTGAACTGACGCTGCGGGTGCCGCGTTCGATGTCGCGGGAAATGCCGCCGGTTTTACGCTCCAGATGGTAGCGCAGCGACAGTCGGTGCAGGTGATCGAGCACGCGGGTCGAGACCTTGCGCATCGCGCCGTGCCGTACCCGTGCAAACACCGAGTCGCGCAGCTCGTTGAACAGTGAACTGGCCAGGCGTAAGGCGCCATAGCCGAGCACCAATGCCAGCGGTAACACCAGCTGCGCATTATCTTTGTCCAATGCATCGATAATATCTTTGAGCAGCAGTGGGATACCGACATTGGCAATCTTGGCGAAAACCAGGAAAGCCAGCGCCAGCACGACTCTCCCGCGGTATTCCCAGAGAAAAGGCGCCAGCGATTTCAGGGTTTTGATGTCGGAACCGCGTGACTCGGGCAGTTCGGTGTGGCGTACGTGCATTTGTCGGATTGTACCCGAAATGGTCGAAACGACGGCATTTCAGTGTCATGGCTGCTATAATCAAGCGTTTTGCAAATCGGGGATTGAGGCATGCCGATTTATGAATACCGCTGCGCCGCATGCGGCTACGAAATGGACAAACTGCAGAAGATCAGCGATCCCCCGCTGACAGATTGTCCCGCCTGTGGAAGACCCGCCCTGCAGAAGCTGGTGTCTGCGGCCGGTTTCCGCCTTAAAGGTGGTGGCTGGTATGAAACCGACTTCAAGAGTGGTAAAAAGAAAAATGTCGTCAAGCCGGATGCCAGGCCCAGGGCTGGGGATGCCAAGAAGAAAGCCGGCAAAAAGACCGATGCCGGCTCGAAATCTTCATCGGGGAATGCAAAAAAGACCGGTTAAGTCCTCCATCCTCCCAGCCGTGCCAGGGAGTGATCCAACCCAGAGTCAAAGAT
>JBDNAP010000393.1:0-3345 GCA_039768325.1 Thiogranum sp. | reverse complement strand
TACGGGGATATCGTGTGATCAGTTGTTGTCCTTGCAGGGCAGCGATGACTACGGTGACTTGGCCGACACGATTCAGCCCGTATCAACGATACCCTGGAGTAGGCAATGAGTACATTATCGAAGAGCGCTCTAATGAAACGCATGATTGGTGCGGTCATTTTTTTAATTGCCGGATTTTTCATGAGCGGGGTTGTTCCCACAAACGAAATAGCCTGGGTCTCGTCGATCCTGTTGCTGACGATCTATTTGTTCGTGTTCGAGGTTGTCGAAGTCGATGTCGCAGCAGTGTGTATTATGGTGTTATTGGGTCTGATGTCGCTTATTGGTCCCATGCTCGGGTTGGATCACCCGTTTGTACCTGCTTCCCACCTGTTCGATGGCTTCGCCAGTAACGCGGTGATTTCGATCATTGCCGTCATGGTTATCGGTGCGGGCCTTGACAAGACCGGTGTCATGAATCTGGTAGCCGGTATGATTCTCAAATACGGCGGTAAAACGGAAGGACGGGTCATCCCTCTGATTTCCAGTACTGTCGCTATCATCTCGAGCTTTATGCAAAACGTCGGTGCCGCTGCCCTGTTTTTACCGGTTGTCAGCCGGATTTCGGCGCGCTCCGGACTGCCATTATCCCGCCTGCTGATGCCGATGGGGTTCTGTGCCATTCTCGGCGGTGCCGTTACCATGGTCGGTTCCAGCCCGTTGATCCTGCTCAACGATCTGATCCTCACGTCCAACCGGGCCCTGCCACCGGACCAGAAAATGGGCGCCTTCCATCTGTTCGATGTCACGCCCATTGGACTGGCCCTGGTCGCGACCGGCGTTATCTATTTCGTCCTTGCCGGAAGGTATATTCTGCCGAATATCAAGTCGGAAAGCACTACGGCTGGCGATACAACAGAGTATCTGAAGCGCGTGTACGGTGTGAGTTATGCCGTCAATGAAGTTGAAGTCCCGCCGCAGAGCCCATTGCTGGGTTGGACCATAGACAAAGTTGAAAAGCGTTTTACTGTGCGTATTGTCGGTATGCAATCCAGTAATGGTCTTCGTCTCGCGCCGGGCGGACTTGCGCGAGACGTGGAAATACCCACCGGTGCGAATCTGGCTGTGATGGCATCTGCCGAACACCTGCAGGACCTGATACACGCCAACCAGCTGATTCGTCACGACCGTTTAAAAATATTCGGCGAGGTGCTTGCGCCAACCAAGGCCGGTATTGCGGAGATTGTTGTTCCGCCGGATTCGGAGCTCATTGGAAAGTCTGCCCGCGATGTCTGGTTGCGAAAACAGTTTGGTCTTTCCACGCTTGCGATACACCGACATGGCGAAACGATTCATAAAGGCGAAGGTGTCCGCGATCTGCCCTTCGAGGCGGGCGATACCCTGGTGTGCTATGTCAACTGGGAGAAGCTGGTACGCCTGGAGAAAGACCGCAATTTCGTTATTGTTACCAGTGAATACCCGCGGGAAGAAACGCGGCCCCATAAGGTTTGGCCGGCGCTGTTTTTTTTCATCATTGCGGTGAGTCTGGTTCTGTTTTCCGATCTGCGCCTGTCGGTGTCGTTGCTGACCGGTGCGCTGGGCATGGTACTGTCCGGTGTATTGAGCATGGAGGAGGCCTATAAAGCGGTCAGCTGGAAGACGGTTTTTCTGCTCGCCAGCCTGATTCCGCTCGGGATGGCTGTCGAGAATACCGGCACTGCGGCCTGGATTGCCGAGCAGACGCTAGAGGTGCTTGGCGACGTGCCGACCTGGGGTTTGCAGGCCGCGCTTGCCGTATTGGCCACCTTCTTCACACTTGTCATGTCCAATGTTGGGGCAACGGTGTTGCTGGTTCCGCTGGCAGTGAATCTTGCAGTCGCCTCAGGTGCCGACCCTGCCGTATTTGCGTTGACCGTTGCGATAGCGACGTCGAATTCCTTTCTCATTCCGACGCACCAGGTCAACGCGCTGTTGATGGGGCCGGGTGGCTACCGTGTTGCGGACTTCATGCGCGCAGGCGGCATTATGACTGTGCTTTTTCTGGTTGTCATGCTGGTCATGATGAACCTGATGTTCTAGTTTGATGACGACAAGGAATCCACAAAATGGAGAAATCAGGCGTTGTTTTGACATGTACGCTCTAAAGACAGGATTCGGATTCAGACACCTGCCTATCATTCTTATGGCGCTTCTGGTCATGACGCCGGTAATGGGGTTTGCAGGCGAGACTGGCGTTTCGGTTGGGCCTGATCTTGTCAGTCATCCCGTCGGCTATATTTCACTGGCCGTCTTTGTACTTGCGTATATCCTGGTTGTCGCTGAAGAGTTCACAAACCTGCGAAAGTCCAAGCCGGTTATCATAGCAGCCGGTGTGATCTGGGGCATTGTGGCCTGGGTGTCGGCTCGCTCGGGGCTTGGGCACGTCGTAGAGGAAGCGGCACGACACAATCTGCTGGAGTATGCGGAGTTGATGTTGTTCCTGCTGGTAGCGATGACCTATATCAACGCGATGGAGGAGCGTCAGGTATTTGATGCATTGCGTTCATGGCTGATTCGTCGGCGCTTCGGATTTCGTGCGCTGTTCTGGCTGACCGGAACGCTGGCATTCCTTATATCTCCAGTCGCGGATAACCTGACCACCGCGCTGTTGATGTGTGCCGTGGTGATCGCAGTCGGTGGTGGAAACAGCCGCTTCGTAACGCTTGCCTGTATCAATATCGTGGTCGGCGCCAATGCAGGAGGAGCCTTCAGTCCGTTTGGTGACATCACGACCCTGATGGTCTGGCAAAAGGGTGTGCTTGGCTTCGGGGCGTTTTTTGCGTTGTTCATCCCATCTTTGGTCAATTACCTTGTGCCTGCGGCTATCATGCATTTTGCCGTTCCCGATGAATATCCGGAGTCCGGTACGGAACAGGTGCTTATGAAGCGGGGCGCTCGCGGGATTATCGCATTGTTCCTACTGACAATCATTACTGCAGTATCCTTTCACAATTTTCTCAATCTTCCACCCGTGATGGGGATGCTTACCGGTCTGGGTTACTTGCAGATTTTCGGGTATTTGCTAAGGCGTGCCGACCACAAGCAAATCAGGATGAACAGTCAATTCGATGAGGGCTCCGGGGCGCTTGGTGATATTGTTCCTTTTGATGTATTCAATAGAATTGCCCGCGCAGAATGGGATACCTTGCTATTCTTTTACGGTGTGGTGATGTGCGTGGGCGGGCTAGGCTACATCGGCTATCTGGGGCTCGCATCAGAGGTCATGTATGCTCAGTGGGGGGCAACCACGGCGAATGTTGGGGTCGGTGTGCTGTCGTCGATCGTCGATAATATTCCAGTCATGTTTGCGGTACTCACCATGAATCC
>JBDNAP010000057.1:0-3938 GCA_039768325.1 Thiogranum sp. | reverse complement strand
TGGGTCCCGCAGGACTGCTGCTACCTTTCATGAACGCCGGTGCGCGTCATCAACATCCGTGCGATGTCGAGGCACTCAAGAACAGGATTCACAGCATTTATGACTGAATGAAGAGACAACCTGTGGGAGTACCCGTGCCGGGCATAAACGGCCAGTACCCGTTAAGCCGTCGGGCATAAAGAGGTCGCTCCTACAATTTAATTCTACATTGGTGGAGTACACTATGCGCCCGCCAGCGCGTCCCTCTAATTTGGAGGTTACACAATGAACCTGGAAATTGCCTCTCTGTTCCTGATCCTGTTCGTCGCAGTGGTTCACACTCTGCCGAGTAAGATTGCCAAGAAACGCGGTCATAAGCAGGCAGAAGCCATCGAGATTCTCAGTTAACTGGGTCTACTAGTGTTTGCCCTACAGATGGGGTACTCATCTGGGCTTACCTGGTGCTGGTCAAGCTGAAAGCAACGGCAGAGACGCAAGCAAGAGATAAAGCGCAGCTGATGGCCGGATGTAAGCTTCCGACCCTACAGCAGATCGGCCCGCTACCGGAAGCCTTTGTGGTCAAAAGTAGATTTAAGGGCGATGATGTGGACCTGAAGTCTAAAGCGGGGCAGTGGTATGGAATTTACCTGGGAGTTTATCCGTATGTTCGCTATCGGGCTCTTTTATGCCGCCCCGCTATTGGCCACGCTGGCGTTGATCATTGTTGTCCTCGGGCATGTTCTCGGCAGGCTGGAAGGCTGGTCAAACTTTGATGCCCTGTATCATGCCTTCAGTGCTGCTACCACGCTCGGCTATGGCGACTTTCACCCGCGCGGAAAACGTTCAAAGCTTCTTGCCATAGCGATCACATTTGTCGGTATTATTTTTACCGGCATCCTGGTTGCCATTGCGCTTCACTCTGCCGCCCACGCATTCAAGGAAACGCACAACGTCGACAAGCTTATAGAGCAGGTGGATGAATAACGGTGCGAAAGACAGATGTAAAGCACGAAGACATTCTCGACCGGGCTTTTTCGCCCCTGGATAAAGCAGTTTCCGATATCAACCATGACCTTAACAACCGCTTGTCAGCTATGCCGGTTAGTTGGAATGTCAGGGGAACATCATATCAACCGGCGTTACCGAGGCGCAGCTACTGGAAGCTTGCGGTAAACCGACATCACAAAACGGCGCCAACTGGCGCGCCTGTTTATCAATGCCAGCGCGACTGCCGAGTGGGGCGACAAGGGTTTTTACCCGGTGCTCAACGAGCACGGCGGTCCGCGGCTTGAGCCGCACCGTTAGCGGCTACCCATTTTTGATGCCAAAAGGCACACATTTTGCTACAATGCTTCTCTATGAAGCAATTCAACTGGGATCCGGAGAAAAACCAACAGTTAATTGAAGAGCGGGGCATCTCCTTCGAGGAGGTGGTTTTTCACCTTCAGTCCGATGGTTTACTTGATGATATCAAGCATCCCAACAAAGAGACCTACTCGCACCAGCGGATATTTATCGTAGCGATAGAGGGCTATGCCTACTTGGTACCAGATGTTGAAACCGCTAAGGATGTCTTCCTGAAAACGATCATCCCGAGCCGAAAAGCGACCAAACAGTATTTGGGAGAAGACGATGAGTAAAGTGAAATTAGATAAAGAGGAAAAAAAGCTCCTCAAGGCTTATGAAGCTGGTGAGTTTGAATCGGTGCTAACTCCAGCTCGAAAAAAACAAATTCGGGAAGCAGCATCAAGTACATTCAAAAAAGACAAAAGGATAAACATCCGAATTTCGAGCCGTGATCTCGATGCAATTCAAAAGCGAGCCTTAATAGAGGGCATCCCTTATCAAACCCTCGTGTCCAGCATTCTTCACAAGTATGTATCTGGCAGCTTGCGAGATGTAACCGCTAACAAGGCGCTGCAGACGGACGCGGCAAAGCCGCGCCGCTAAGCGCGGGCGTTAATGACGAGTGGCCAGTAAAACTGGGATCAGATACCGTCTTGAAGGTCAAGCCTGATTGAGGGCGTATTCGGGATCGCCACACAGAATCGCGCAATCAGCGCTGCATCGGTCTTGTCGGTCTTGGTCCGGATCAGTTCACTCTGGGCAAAACCCTTGATCCGTGCCGGTTTCACGATGCTGACTAAAAATCCTCGATCGTGAAGATACTCGCTCAGCGCTTCACCATAGATGTTCGTCAACTCCATGCAGACATGCGCCGGCGTCAGCAAAGCTACCTCGCCAGATCCCACCCCGTTACCAGCGATATGGTGGCGAGCTGGACCTGGCACCGCAAGCTATGGAATAACGCCATCGCGATGCTCGGGCCGGTGCTCTGATCCGCCGAAAAGCGTGATCAGGGACCGGTGCCGATTTCGGCTTCGGCCTCCGCAAGCGCATGTTGCGCAATGCGTGCGATGCTGATCATGAGCACCACGCACAGGAGTCTGGTGATTGTTGTCCTCGGTCATATCGTCGTCGCGCTCGCCATCCACTCTGCCAATCACGCATTCGGGAAAACCCACGATGTGAAAGAGCTAGAGAACAGTTGAGTGAATAGCGCTGTTCCGGTCAGCACCTATGTGCGCGGCTGCTACGCGGGTAATCATCCTTGCTTCCGTGTGTACGGTCGCACGTAACTTTCAATTGATAGGCCTGGTTACCGGCATTGAATGGCGGTCGTCCTCATTTCAGGCCAGCCCCGGAAGTAATTTCTTCAGGCCCGCTGTAAGCATCTGGAATGCGATGACTGTCAGCACAATGCCCATAATCCTCGTGACGATATTCATTCCCGCGATACCGAGTATACGGCTGATGGGCGCGGCGAAATAAAGGCATAACCAGATGATGGCCGCGACTGCCACACAGGTGGCAGACACCAGGAGTTTTTCCTCGATCGAAGGAAACTTATGGGTCGCCAGAATCACGGTGGTGATCCCGCCAGGCCCGGCGATAATCGGCATGGCCATCGGTACCACAGCGATCGAGGGCTTGCTCTGTGCTTCTTCGCCCTCACCTTTGGTATGGGACATCTCACTGGTCTTGCTGTGCAGCATGGACAAGCCCATCAGCGCGATTATGACGCCACCTGCGACCTCCAGCCCGGGCGGCGTCATGCCGAACATCTCGAGCAGGTATTTACCTGCCCAGGTTACCAGCAAGAGAATGACTGCAACTGCAATGGCTGCCTGGTAGGCGAATTGTTTCTTTTCGCTGTCGGAGCGGTCCGCGGTCATACCGGCAAAGATTGCCAGGGCACCGATCGGATTGGTAATGGTCAGCATGGCGACGGCGAAGGTGACAAGATGTTCCATGGTGTTTCTCCCTAATAGCAGATGGTCTGCTTATTGAGTGGGCATTAGCGGAAAGAATGTGGGTACTTGTAAATGCCACCGTGTCTGCAACGGGGGGTGCGTGCCCCAGTTTCAGTCATAACAGCTCTTCTAACTGTAGCAAAGAAAACGTCGCCGGCAAAAGCCGCCTCGCGCGGTTGCTCGCCCGGTCAACTACGTAGGTAGCCTAGGTAGTCGACCGAATAGGAATCCATGCACGGCTTGGTTTTAAATCGGAAAAGTGGCGGTAGTGTGGTTCGCGCTCAGCAATCCAACGCAGAGCCCACCGCAGCTGCCGGATACCAACGTGAGGGCGCTGCCCCCGCACTCGATTAATCAGGACCACGAGCACGGCTGTACAGTGATTTCCATGAACAACCCCAAGCGAAGCCAGGTGAAGTACCTGTGTCGACAACGGCGGATTCGATGACGGAGGGTGCCAAGCAAACGCTGCACGCCTGTCCGATCTGCGGGTTGCAGCAGACAGTCGGCGTGGTTCCCGGCGGCGCCCGCGTGCACTGCGTGCGCTGTGACCATCTGCTGTTCCAGAACATGGCGGGCGAGGCGAACCGGCGGGTATTCAGCTTTTCGTTGACCGCGCTGTTGCTGTTGATACCCGCCAATCTC
>JBDNAP010000392.1:0-7316 GCA_039768325.1 Thiogranum sp. | reverse complement strand
CACCAATGCGCCTAGCAGCTGACCGCTTAGCGTCTCGCTGATATGTACATTTAATACGTGACAGTACACTAAATTTCCAGCTGCACCCGCTCGGCCTTGCCGTTGTTCAGCCGGAAACCACGCATTTCCAGTACGCCTCTGGTATTCAGAGAGTCGATAAGGTAGAGCGCTTCAGGATAACCGGCCTGATCCAGGTCGGTATCAGACGGTTCTGCCGGGCTGTGCGGGTGTGAATGATAAATGCCAAACAGTTCTTCGTTCTGTTCACGCAAATCACGCAGTGCGTCGATCTGGCTCTTGGGGTCCATGGCAAAAAGCCGTTGTGGCTGGTCGGAGACATTGGGAACCGGGATGCAGCGTTGTGGCTGGCCCTGTTTGGCGGTAATCAGGCCGCAGACTTCCGCCTCCGGGGAGGCTTGAGCCAGATGCAGGATGCGGTTAACCAGGTGTCGCGGCAGGATGATTCTTTCCATGGCCTAACTATAAACAGCTTTGGGTTCCACGTGTACCCCGCCCGCGGGCACGCTACCTTGCGGACAACAAAGGTGTATCGTTGGCAATGCCGTGCGGCCGTGTGAAATCCGGACCGGGTGTTTACGCGGGCGGCGATTCTTCCCGCTGAGCACACACCGGGCAGGCCGGATCCCTGGTCAGCTTCACACTGCGCCATTCGTGGTACAGGCCATCAAAGATCAACAGCTGACCACAGAGTGACTCGCCAAGATCGAGAAGGACCTTAATGGCTTCCAGTGCCTGAAGACAGCCGATTACGCCGACAATGGGCGAAACAACACCGTTATCGGTACAGGTCTGATCGGGTTCTTCGGCTTCTTTGTACAGGCAGCGGTAACAGGGGCTGTCCGCCCGTTGCGGCAGAAAAACAGACAATTGTCCTTCCATGCGGATCGCCGCGCCCGAAACCAGAGCGGTCCGATTTTTCACGCAGGCTTCGTTGATCGCAAAACGGGTGGTAAAATTATCGCTGGCATCGATCACCAGGTCGGCCTGTTTTACCAGTTCGGCAAGCTGTTCATCGCTGACGCGGGCGTGCAGCGGGGTGACCCGGGTATCCGGATTAATTTCAGTCAATGTGTCTTTTGCAGAGTCTACTTTTGGGCGGCCGATATCTTGGTTATGGTGCAGAATCTGGCGCTGCAGATTGGATAAGTCGACGTTATCGTCGTCGGCGATGGTGATATGGCCGATACCGGCGCTGGCCAGATAGATGGCAGCCGGCGACCCCAGCCCCCCGGCGCCTACAATCAAAACGTGCGCGTCCAGCAGTTTCTGCTGACCCTCATAGCCGAACCTGGGCAGCATGATTTGCCGGCTGTAGCGGAGCAGTTGTTGATCATCCATGACGGTAAGAGACCGGCCGCGGCATAAAAAAAACAGCTACAGGTACTTGCGCCAGTAGTCGGGACGTACATCCCGGCAGCCGTGGCTTTTGCAGCGATAACAGCGCATGAAAATATCACGTGTGCTGTGGTCCTGGTCACGTGTAATGCCCAGACTATCGAGTTCGTTCTCTTCTGTGTAATAGTGCAAGGCCCGTTTCAGTTTCGATAACAGGCTGTTGTCCAGATGAAAACCCAACTCGAACAACAATGCTTCTACAATACGCAGACAAATCTTGCTGAGGTCGTAACTGATATGGATGGTGTTGCGGGAGCCGTCGGGGATCGTAACACTGATAATACCCTCAACATCGGCGAGTACCAGCACGGCACTGCGCGCTTGCTGCGGGTCCGGGTGCGGATTTCGAAAGCCGATTTCCCGGTGTTTTACGGAGTCCGGGTATGCTCGATCCATGTGCAGAGCCTATACGAAAAACACGGGTGATGCGAGCCGCTTGTCAGGCGGGTTTCTGGGCGCAGCTGACGCGCTCCAGTCCGGCCAGGTCCGGTGTCGTCATGATGTTTTTAAATGTTATATTATTTAATAGCTTGTGAACACTGTTTGCCTGATTCATGCCGTGTTCGAGAACAATCCAGCCACCCGGCTTGAGAATCCTGGGTGCGTCTTCTATGAGATCTCTCAGGTCATCCATACCTTGCGGGCCGGCAGTCAGTGCGCTTGCCGGTTCAAAGCGGACATCACCCTGCTGAAGATGTGGGTCATGATCGGCGATGTACGGGGGGTTGGCGACAATGGCGTCACAGCACTGATCGGCCAGTGCTCTGCCCCAGTCAGCGTTGATAAAATACAGATTGTCGACATTCAGGTGCCGGGCATTGCGTTGCGCCAGCTTGATGCACTGGAATGAGTGGTCGATGGCATAGAGTCGCCAGTGTTTTCGTTCATGTGCCAGCGCAATGGCAATGGCACCACTGCCGGTTCCTAGGTCGGCGACCCGCAGGGTCCGGTTTTCCGGCAACAGGGCCAAGGTTCGTTCGACCAGCAGCTCGGTTTCAGGGCGCGGGATCAGGCTGTCCGGTGTGACTGAAAAATTCATTGACCAGAATTCACGCTGTCCAGTGAGGTAGGGGACGGGCTGGCCTGCGGCGCGTTGTCGGATCATATCAATGAACTGTAATTCCTGATCCCGACTGAGTTCGGCTTCCGGCCAGGCGTGCAGATAAACACGCGGCTTTTTCAGCACGTGCGCCAACAGTACCTCGGCATCCAGTCCGGCCTGATCGTGCATCTGCAACTGACGAGTGGCCTGTTTCAGTGCCTGGGTAAGCGTAGTCACTGCTGCTCTTACTTACTGTTGTGAATTGAGTGCGGCCAGGCGGTCTGCCTGATCTTCGTTTTGTAAGGGGTCGACGACATGGTCGAGTGCGCCCTGCATGATCTCTTCGAGCTTGTAGAGTGTCAGGTTAATGCGGTGATCCGTGACACGGCCTTGCGGGAAGTTGTAGGTACGAATGCGGTCTGAGCGGTCTCCGCTGCCAACCAGATTGCGCCGTGTTTCTGTTTCTTCAGTGTGGCGTTTTTCATCTTCTGCGGCCTGCATGCGTGCTGCCAGCAGGGACATCGCGCGGGCGCGGTTCTTGTGCTGCGACCGCTCGTCCTGGCATTCCACCACGATGCCGGTCGGCAGGTGAGTGACACGTACAGCCGAATCCGTTTTGTTGACATGCTGACCGCCGGCGCCGGAAGCACGGTAGGTGTCCACTTTGAGGTCGGCTGGATTGATGTCGATCGCTGCCTGCTCTTCGGCCTCCGGCAGTATTGCCACTGTAGCTGCCGACGTGTGAATTCGCCCCTGGGATTCGGTTTCCGGAACGCGCTGCACACGGTGTGCGCCGGATTCGAACTTGAGTTTCGCATAGACGTTCTGCCCGCTGACGCGGGCTATGATTTCCTTGAAGCCACCGTGTTCACCTTCACTCTCACTGAGAATCTCGACATTCCAGCGCTGTGCTTCAGCAAAACGTGAATACATTCGAAACAGGTCACCGGCAAAAATCGCCGCCTCATCCCCACCGGTACCGGCGCGGATTTCCAGGAATGCGTTTTTATTGTCGTTGGGGTCCCTGGGCAGCAGGTGGGTTTGCAGCTCGAGTTCCAATACTTCCCTGCGCGTTTGTGCCCCGGCCAGTTCCTCACTGGCCATGGCGCGCAATTCCGGGTCAGGGTCGTTGAGCAATTCCTGTGCTGACTGTTCGTCTTGCTGAGACCGTTGCAGGGCTTCAAAACAGTTGACCACCGGGTTGAGTTGCGAGTACTCGACCGATAGATCACGGAAGCGCTTGCTGTCAGCGATGACATCCCGGTCAGCGAGCATTGCGCTCACTTCCTGGGCACGTTCCACAATGGATTCAAGTTTGCGTTCCAGTGAAGGGTTCACGTCAATCTTTCCGCAAGTTGAGCAGTTCGAGAGCCGCCTGCAGCAGTTCGGTATTGCCGCATTCCGCCGCCAGCCGGATTTGCACGCTGGGTTCGTGGGTCAGTTTATTGGTCAGGGTGTTGGCGAGAAACTCCAGTACCTGCTGCGGGTCCTTGCCGTTGGCCAGCATGCTGTGTGCTTTTTCCAGCACTTCATCGCGTTGCCGCTCGGCCTGTTGCCGGTAATCCCTGATCGTTGATACAGCACCCTGAGAGCGCAACCAGGCCATGAAGCGTTCGACCTGAACGTCGATGATTTCTTCGGCCTGCAGAGCCGCCTGCTGCCGCGATTTCAGATTTTCCTGAATCACTTCCTGCAAGTCATCCACCGTATACAGATAGATATCCTCGAATTCAGCGACGGCCGGATCGATGTCGCGTGGAACGGCGATGTCGACCATGAATACAGGGCGGTGTTTACGGTGCTTGAGTGCGGCTTTTACCATGCTCTTGTTGAGGATGGGTTCGCTGCTGGCTGTGGCGGAAATGACGATATCGGCTTCGCCCAGGTGGGCGGGGATTTCATCCAGAGAAATGCCATAACCGTTGAAATTCGCCGCCAGGCAGTGCGCGCGTTCCTGGGTTCGATTGGCGACAATCAGGCGCCCCAGCTTCTGATCGTTGAGGTGCCGGGCCGTCAGCTCTATGGTTTCACCGGCGCCGATCAGAAGGGCTGTATGTTCGCTGAAACCACTGAATATCTGTCGTGCCAGGCTGACTGCCGCGAAAGCTACCGAAACCGGGCTTTCGCCAATGGCGGTATCGGTGCGGATCTGTTTGGCGACTGAGAAGGTGTGCTGGAACAAACGACTCAATACGGCGTCCAATGTGCCGGCATTGCCGGCTGCCTGATAGGCTTCTTTCATCTGGCCAAGAATCTGGGGTTCACCGATAATCATCGAATCCAGTCCACCGGCGACACGCAGCAGATGCCGAACCGCGTCGTGTTCGGGAAAGCTGTACAGGTGGGGGTGTATGCGGGCCGGCTCCAGCTGGTGAAAGTGGGCCAGCCAGTCCGTCAGGACCTCAACATGCTCATCCTGCAGACCGCAATACAGCTCTGTCCGGTTGCAGGTGGACAGTATGGCGGCCTCACGGACGGAGGGCAGTGCAGCCAGATCCCGCAGCGCATCGGCGATACGTTCGCCACTGAAAGCGACCTGTTCCCGCAATTCGACGGGAGCGGTACGATGATTAATGCCAAGCGCAATCAGGGACATAAAGATATATTTATAAATACAAACCGGAAATTCTGAGGTATGGTCATACTGAATACAAGCCACGGTACTGTCGCACAGTGATCGACGGTTTCAGCAAGTCGCCTTCCCGCCATTCTACCTCAAGGGGACACAACAACGCAGATGGCCGTAGTCGCGGCTTACCCGGAGGCGGCCCTGCACAGGCCCCACAGCCGCATTACCAGTCTTGACCAGGGCTTACACCCTTGCCTGGGGGCTGCGTCCGAAGGAAGTGCCCTTGGGGTGCGCCGCGCCTAAAGCGTCTACTGTTGCTGCGGTGACACCGGTGTGGAGCTCTGAATTCGCCAACCATGTTGAGACAGCACTCCAGGGCAGGTTACTGTAGCTTACGAAAACTTTGCCGTATAGTGACGTAATGAATAAAGGTGGATCGAATACTGGACAAAATGATTGGTTTTAGATGTAAAAATATAAATCTTCGTGCTTCTTTGCCCGTTTTTATCATCCTGCTGCTGGCCGCCTGCGCGCCTCCGGTGGTCAAGGAGGAACCCGGGAAGGCCATTTCCGCTCCGGCACCGGTTGAGCCAGAGACGGGTGATCCCAAAGTGTCAGTGCCGCCTGTGTCAGAGCCGGAGCAACTGACCCCTTCTCTGTTATACGGTATGTTACTCGGAGAGATTGCCGGGCAGCGCGGCCAGCTGGATGTTTCCGGAGCCAGTTATCTGGAGGCGGCGCGACAGAGCAACGATCCGCGCGTTGCGGAACGTGCCCTGAAGATTTCCGTGTACGCCAAGAAACAGCAGCTGGCATTGCAGGCGGCTCGCCGCTGGGTAGAGCTGGCGCCCTCGAATATCGAGGCCCGGCAGTCGCTGGCGGTGCTGGCACTGCGTACCGGCAATCAGCAGGAAGCGCTGGAACAATTCGACTATCTGCTGAAACGGAGCAAGGCGGAGGGCAGCGACCCCTACCAGTCCCTGCTTGCACTGCTGGCGCGGGAGCCGGAACAGGATCGTGCCCTGAAGGTCATGGAGCAGCTGGTTGCCTTGCGTCCACAGGATCCGGGGGCGCATTTTGCTTATGCACGTCTGGCAGTGCACGCCAAAAATCAGCCGCTCGCCGAGCAGGAAGTAGAGCGTTCTCTGCAGCTGCGGCCTGACTGGACGCAGGCACTGATTCTGCAGGCCCAGATAAATCTCGATAAGGGGCAGGGTGAGCTCGCCCGCCAACAGCTGTATGCCGCGTTACAGCGTAAGCCGAAGGATGCTGATTTGCGCCTCGCCTATGCACGCCTGCTGGTGGATCTGGATGACTTTGATGCTGCGCGTGCTGAGTACCGCACACTGCTCAAACAGCGGCCCGATGACGGTCAGATTATCTATTCACTGGCGCTGCTGGCGCTTGAAGCCAACCAGTTGAAAGAGGCGCAGGAATTTTTCGAGAAGCTGGTAAAACTGGATTACCAGACTCAGCAGGCCTATTACTATCTGGGTGCGATTGCCGAAGAACAGAACAACAGGTCGCGCGCCCTGAAGTGGTACCAGAAAGTCGAACAAGGTGACCACTGGATCGAAGTGCAGATCCGCATCGCCCGGCTGGAAGTGCAGGGGGATGATGTCGATGCCGCCCGCGAACGCCTGCGTAAACTGCGTCTTGGACACCCTGCCCAGGCACAACGACTGTTCCTGGTGGAAGGGGATATTCTGATACAGCTCGAACGTTTCCAGGAAGCCTATAACTTGTACAGCCAGTATCTGGAAACCCAGCCGGACGACACCGAAATTCTTTACGCTCGTGCACTCGCCGCCGAAAAGCTTGATCGGCTTGATGCAGCTGAGCGTGATTTTCGTAAGGTATTGCAGCAGGATCCGGAGAATACCCGGACCTTGAATGCCCTGGGCTATACGCTTGCCGATCGTACCGATCGCTACCAGGAGGCTCTGGTCTACGTGCAAAAGGCGTTTGCCCAGACACCCGATGATCCAGCCGTAATCGATAGCATGGGTTGGGTTTTGTATCGTCTGGGGCGTTTGCAGGAAGCGCGTGAATACCTGCAGAAAGCCTATGACATGACCGGGGACGGTGAAATTGGTGCGCATCTGGGTGAGGTGATGTGGACGATGGGTGACAAGGACGCCGCCCGCGCCGTCTGGGATAAGGCGCGTAAGGATGCACCGGGTAATGCTGTGCTGGAAGAGACGCTCAAGCGCTTCTCACCCTGATTCCGTCGATCGCTTTTTTTTAATGATGTCTGCAGCATTCTCGCGTTGGGTCTGGCTGGCCGGT
>JBDNAP010000391.1:0-6990 GCA_039768325.1 Thiogranum sp. | reverse complement strand
GGAAGGGCGAAGCCGACACCCGAGAGTCCCCGTCACCAGGTGGTTAAGCAGGGCCTCCGGTGTGCGCTTGCACACCGGAGGCCCTGCTGCAAACCTGCCCCTGTCGAAATAAACTTACCGATTACGTACAATTCGCCCTGCGGTTGATTCGAAAAATTGCACCCCGGGGGATCTCCCACCCTTAGCGCATGTTTGTGACCGGGCCGGCAACTCAATCCGGGAATTCGTTATTGGCAACTGTCTGTTGCAGCTGTTTCCAGTAGCCGGCTTCAAAGAGCCTGGCGTGCAGTCGGGTAAGAATCTCTTTGTGTTTGTGATCGCTCACCAGGAAGGTGGCGAATTCCTCCGGGAAGATATCGTTGGGGTCAATCGAATACCAGGGTTCACCAGCCATTTCGTCTTCCGGGTATCTCGGTGGCGGGATCTCTCTGAAATTGCACTCACCAATGGGCATGACTTCGTCGTAGTCATAAAAGATCACGCGGCCGTGCCTTGTATAGCCGAAGTTTTTTAACAACAGGTCTCCAGGAAACAGTCCGGCTGCTGCAATTTCATGGACGGCATCACCGTATTCACGCAAGGCATCCTCCAGTTTTTCTCCACTGGCGCGTTTGAGAAAGAGATTGAGCGGCTCGAGGCGTCGTTCAATAAACAGATGTTTGATAATCAATGTATCGTTTTCGATAATGAGCTGCGAAGCGGCCTCGGTTCTGAGTTCGTCGAGCAATTCATCGGTAAAGCGCCCGAGCGGAAACGCAGTATAGGAAAATTCCCAGGCGTCGGACATGCGCCCCACCCTGTCGCGCATCTTCACCATGTGGTACTTGTCGATGACGACCTTGCGGGTCGTGTCCTTGGGCGCTTTGAAGCGGTCGCGAATCACCTTGAAGACATAGGGATATGAAGGCAGCGTGAACACCAGCATGACCAGGCCCCTGCTGCCGGGTGCCGTCTCGATCTGATCCGACGATTGCTGTATATGATCCAGAAAGTCCCTGTAGAACTCTGCCTTGCCCTGTTTGTGGAAACCGATTTGTGTATACAGGTCAGCCGCCATCTTATCGGGCAGCAGCGTAAGCAGAAACTTGACCAGCGCTGCCGGAAACCGGGTATCGACGAGGAAATAAGCGCGGGCGCTGGAAAAGATGTTTGCGATATCGCGGGTACTCGTGATCAAGCGGTCGACATAGGCCAGTCCATTTTCGGAACGCCGCAGGCGGATGATAAGAGGCCGTTTCTCCGGGCCGATGATGGCGCGTCCAACGATATAGGCGCTCCTGTTGCGATACAGCAACGGGCGCAGGATCTGCAACTGAAAATGCTTGGGCAGCAATCCGGGATTGCCGGGCGCGTTGCGGATGTCGCTGACGATACGCCGGATGTCTGCTATCAGGTCCTCATAGGGAAGTCCGGGGTCTGCTTCCTTCAGTATCCGGGACAGACACAATCGCCAGCCGTCGCGGGTCGGATAGAAACTGCGATACACGGGATCGTCGCTGTCCAGACGTTCGGTGGATACGCAGGGACGCACGAAAATATTTTCGTTTTTGTAGTAGTGGCGATCGAACAGCCGGACAAAAACCGAGTTGTAATAGGTTTCTGCAAGTTCCGGTTGCTGATGCTGATAAAGCAATGTCACGTAGTGGAGTTTTACGGATTGCCATAGCTCCGCATCGAACTGCTCGAAACGATACCGTTGGTTCAACTCATCGACGGTTTCGCCGATGCGCGTGCTGTACAGGCTGATTCTGTCAATGGCCGCCCGGCGCGCTGCCATCCAGTTGCCCTCGATAAAGAATCCGCGCGCCTGCCGGGTAATCTCCCGAAATATACTGAAGTGTTTGTTAAAACCCTGCAGAATGGTTTGCGCGATGTCGCCCGCGACATTCTCCGGCAACAGCCGTACGGGTCTGGCTAACTCCGCAGCTTTTAATCTTTCACTGGCCATGGATGAGCATACGGGGTTGATTCTTAACCGTTGGCGACATCTTTCTCATCAAACTGTTCGCTCTCCGTGGAACCGGTCAATGCAGTGACCGATGATGAGCCACCTTGTATGACGGTGGTAATTTCGTCGAAATAGCCCGCCCCGACTTCCTGTTGATGCGAGACGAAGGTGTAGCCTTTTTCGCGGGCCGCGAATTCGGGCTCCTGCACCTTTTCGACATAATGTTTCATGCCCTCCCCGCGCGCATAGTCGTAGGCAAGATCAAACATGTTGAGCCACATGTTATGTATACCGGCCAGGGTGATGAACTGATACTTGTAACCCATGTCGGAGAGCTCATCCTGGAAGATTGCAATGGTTTTGTCATCCAGGTGCTGTTTCCAGTTGAAACTGGGCGAGCAGTTGTAGGCCAGTATCTGATCGGGATTTTCCGCGAGTACGGCCTGGGCAAATTCGCGTGCAAAACCGAGATCCGGTTTGCCCGTTTCACACCAGACCATATCGGCATAGGGCGCGTAGGCCAGGCCGCGCGCCACCGCCTGTTCCAGTCCGTTCTTGACCCTGAAGAATCCCTCGCTGCTGCGTTCTCCGGTAAGGAACGGCCTGTCGTAGTCGTCGACATCCGACGTCATCAGGTTAGCGGCTTCCGCATCGGTGCGTGCCAGCAGTACGGTAGGTACACCACAGGCATCCGCCGCCAGTCTGGCGGCGATCAGACGCTGCACCGCCTCCTGGGTGGGTACCAGCACCTTGCCGCCCATGTGACCGCATTTTTTAACCGCGGCCAGCTGGTCCTCGAAGTGCACACCCGCTGCACCCGCGGCGATCATGTTTTTCATCAACTCAAAGGCATTGAGCACGCCGCCGAATCCCGCTTCTGCATCAGCAACAATAGGAAGGAAATAGTCGATATAGGCCTCGTCATCCGGATCAAGGCCGCGCGACCACTGGATTTCGTCGGCGCGCTTGAAGCTGTTATTAATGCGCCGCACCATGGCGGGTACCGAATCATAGGCATACAGCGACTGGTCCGGATACATGGCTTCCGAGGTATTGCCGTCGGCGGCCACCTGCCAGCCGGAGAGGTAGATCGCCTCGATACCGGCCTTTGCCTGTTGCATGGCCTGGCCACCGGTGATGGCGCCCATGGCATTGACGTATCCCTTTTTTGACTTGCCGTGAACCAGATCCCAGAGTCGTTCAGCGCCGCGACGCGCATAGGTGTACTCGGGTTGCACGGAACCGCGCAATCGCACCACGTCCTCGGCAGTGTAGCCACGTTTAACACCGGTCCAGCGCGGATTGGTGTCCCAGTCCTTTCTTAATTGTTCGATTTGTTCGCTGCGTGTGTTCATGTTGATCACCGTTTTCGGATTACTGGTAGGTTTCATAGGCAGACAGGGTAATAAAGTCCGCCAGTTCTGCGTCGAAGACGCTCATTTCAAGCAGTGCCGTTGCCTCCTGGTAGCGTTGCATCGCGGCAGCGCGGAGTCCGGGGCGCTCGCCGATCTGCTGCAGCACCTGTGTCATCAGCGACCTCACCAGGTCTTCGCTGATGACGCGTCCATCCTCGAGTTGCGCAGCGTGATTGATCCACTGCCAAAGCTGGGAGCGGGAAATTTCGGCGGTGGCGGCATCTTCCATCAAATGGTGAATTGGCACGCAACCGTTACCCGATAACCATGAGGCGAGGTATTCAATGGCTACCTCGATGTTGTTCCGCAACCCGGTCTCGGTAATGGTTCCCTCCGGTACTTGCGTCAGCGCCGCCTGATCAATCGAGAGATCTTCCTGTTTACGATCAAGCTGGTTCGGCGAAGGCATGTGGCGGTCGAATATTTCCAGGGCAACCGGAACCAGGCCGGGGTGTGCAACCCAGGTACCGTCGTGACCGTTGGCCACTTCACGTTCCTTGTCGGCACGCACCTTGTCCAGCGCGGACTGGTTGGCCACCGGATCGTTCTTGATGGGTATTTGCGCGGCCATCCCGCCCATGGCCAGTGCACCGCGTTTATGGCAGGTCTGAATCAGCAGCCGCGAATAGTTTGCCAAAAAGGGTACGGTCATCACCACCTGTCCGCGTTCCGGCAGGACCTTGTCCGGGTGCTTACGGAAGGTCTTGATGTAACTGAATATGTAATCCCAGCGCCCGCAGTTAAGCGCGGTAATATAATCACGCATCTGGTAGAGAATCTCTTCCATCTGAAAAACGGCCGGCAGGGTTTCGATCAGGACCGTGGCCCTGAGCGTGCCTTTGTCCAGAGCCAGGGCCTTTTCGGCAAATTCAAACACATCGGACCAAAGCCGTGCCTCCGTGTGGTGCTCCAGCTTTGGCAGGTAATAGTAAGGGCGTTTGCCCAGTTTCAGCGCCAGGCCGGCGGAATGGAAAAAGTTCAGACCGAAATCGAACAGAGCGGCCGATATCGGCACGCCGTCTATGTACAGATGTTTTTCGGGCAGGTGCCAACCACGGGGACGCACGATCAATACCGCCGGGTTTTCTCCGAGGCGATACTCCTTGCCCTCAGGCGTGGTCAGTTCGATATCGCCACGCACGGCGTCGATCACATTGACGTGGCCCTGCAAGGTGCTCAGCCAGACCGGTGCGTGCGAGTCCTCGAAGTCCGCCATATAAACATTTGCCCCGGAGTTCATGGCGTTGATGATCATCTTGCGGTCGACCGGACCGGTGATTTCAACGCGGCGGTCCTGCAGATCGTCAGGAACAGGGGCGACCCGCCAGTGGCTTGTTCGTATGTTGCGGGTTTCCGGGATAAAGTCGGGCGACTCACCGGCATCATAACGCAGCTGCCGTTCATGCCGCGCGCTGAGCAGGGTCTGGCGCCGATCTTCAAAATGCTGATGCAGATCGGCGAGAAAGCGCAAGGCCGCATCGCTTAGCAGTGTGCCATAGGACTCGGGTGTGTCGGCGAGTTGCAAATCATCCGGCTGACTGAATTGGTAATGTAACGCCATCGCAGATTTCCTGTGTTTACACGGGTATAGATGGCAGCCTAGCGGAACTGCAGTATTTGTCATGTTAATAATTTTAATTGTTAATATTGCTTAAACTAATACTCTGGTCTATAGTCTTATAAGTGATTGATATTAAATAATACTCCTATGCCCCAGCCCCGAGCCCCCTATTACAAACAGAACCGGCTCAAGCAGTTGAGAGCCTTCTGCCAGGCTGCCCAGACCGGCAGTATCTCGGCCGCGGCGGAGGCGCTGTTCCTCAGCCAGCCGACAGTAAGCCTGCAGATTCAGGCCCTGGAGCGGGAGTTCGGTATTACCGTGTTTGAACGGCGCGGACCGCATATCCGACTCACGCCGCAGGGCGAGGTGTTGTTGCATCTGGCCAGCCCGCTGGTGGATGGCATTGATCGCCTGCAGGAGAGCTTTGAGGCTCATATCGGTGATCTTGCCCACGGTGAACTGAATATTGCAGCCGGCGAGTCGACCATTCTGTACGTATTGCCGGAACCGACCCGGCGCTTTGTCGAGGACTATCCGGGTATACGTTTGAAACTGCATAACGTCACCGGGCGGGATGGGCTCACGATGATTCGTGCGGACGAAGTGGATTTCGCCATCGGCTCCATGCTGGATGTGCCACGGAACATCCACTACGAGCCCGTGGTGACTTTTCATCCCAAACTGATCATGCCCAAAAACCATCCATTGGCAGACAAGGACAACATTGAACTCAAAGACATCGCCGCGTATGGCCTGATACTGCCACCCCGGCACCTGTCCACCTGGCGTTTTGTCGAACTGGTATTCAACCAGCACGGTCTGGAATTGAATGTCGGTCTGGAGGCCGGTGGCTGGGAAATCATCAAGGAGTATGTCGCGCTGGGCATGGGCATCTCCATCGTGACCGACGTATGCCTGACGGGTGAGGAAGAACTGGCGGTGTATGCGCTGGATGAATACTTCCCGACACGTTCCTACGGTATTGTCAGCAGGCGCGGCAAGTTCCTGTCAGCCGCGGCGGCACGTTACCTGGATATGCTGCGCGAATACTATGCGGCGTCGGATCAAACTTAGCTGACGGGACCGGTCGTCACCACGATGCCGTCCGCATCGGCATACAGATAGTCGCCAGGCCTGAATTCCACGCCGGCAAAGTGCAGCGGGATATCCCGTTCGCCCAATCCGCGTTTCAGCGATTTTCTCGGGTGTGTGCCCAGCGCCTTGACGCCGATGCCTATCGTGGCGACGATCTCCGAGTCACGAATACAACCATTGATCACCAGGCCGGACCAGCCGTTTTTACAGGCCAGCGCCGCCATTAGATCCCCCAGGAAAGCGCAGTTGCTCGAGGCATTGCCATCGACGACCAACACCCGCTCTTCGCCGGGCGTTTCCAGGGCGGCGCGCACCTGCGAATTGTCGTCGGGGCATGAAACCGTGCTGATGCGGCCCGAAAAATGACGGTGTTTTCCAAAGTCATGGAATCCGGGTTCAACCACCTGGGCGTTATCGCCCAGTTCGTCGCTGATGTCCGTTGTGCTAACAGTGGATTTACTCATCGCTGCTCGTAATCAGGTTATGCGTCACGTCATCCGTAACACGCTTGGATCGAAAGGTTCAGGGTACTCGTGATCATGCTGCGAGCCACCCGTAGTACAGGCAACAGCCGCGTGAATTGTTGCCAAGAAAAAGCAAATTTCTGAGTCCAGGTACAACGTACCACGTCTATAGGGACTGTCAACTCAAGCGGAATGACCCTTGCTTGCGCCGATTTCAGACCCGCTTTAGACCGGAATCCAGAATGCCCGGCTAAACAGACAATTAAGTGCCATTCAACTTATGCAGAACTCTTCCTGCTTCCGGCTTCTGAGCGCCCTTCCCCTGACTAACAATCAAGCGGTTATCGGCGAATTATCTGACCAAGTCATGTACAGTTCGCCTTGAGTTGACAGTAGCGAACACGCCTCAAACACCCGGTTGCCCGGCTCTGGCCAGCGCCCCGTGCAGTGTCATCTGCGGGAAAGGAATATCCCAGCCATACTCGCTACAGGCATCGACACACCAGC
>JBDNAP010000390.1:0-3520 GCA_039768325.1 Thiogranum sp. | reverse complement strand
CTTGCCGAAAAGCCGACAAATGCAAGTGCCAGGATCGCAAGCAACCAACGCCAGCGCACCAGCCACTCGGCGAGCGATTGCGCCATACTTACTCCTTATTATTGCTTATTTTTGGGGTTGCAGGGATAGGATGAACTGAACCAGGCCCCGGTTGCACACATGCAAGCGTTCCATGCTTTGCGCATTTTTTGCGATACCGATACACCCTTCCAGAGCGGCCATGATAAACGTTGCAGCTTCGTCGCAATTTACGTCTGCACGAATATGCCCTTTCTGCTGGGCGCGTTCAAGTGTTTCCTGGATAACGTCCTGCCAGACGCGGAATGCGTAATCCAGTCGCTGCCTGAATCCCTCATCCAGCGGCGACATCTCCTGGGCCAGATTATTGAGCGGACAGCCGTAGCGTATCATTTCCGGCGGCTTGTGTTCGTTGTCCGGCATCTGTTCGATGACATTGATCAGTCCCTGCAAAGGGTCTGCTGAATTCTTCAGCGGTTGCAGCCATACGGCTTCCACGGTCGGTATGATGCATTCGTCCACTACCGCGTAACCGAGCGCCCGTTTGTTGGGAAAATGGTGGTAAAGCGCGCCCTTGGTGAGTCTGGTGGCCGCAATCACCTCGTCCAGCCGCATGCCCTGGAAACCGTTGCGATACATCGCCATGAAGGCAGCTTCGAGAATGCGTTGACGCGTCTGGTCAGGATTTCGCTCGCTACGCGCGACAGCTTCAAATTTTTTCATACCGGATCCGCCTTGACTCAATCAGCCACTATTATTCGGCAACTGGCGGCAGAACGCTATTGACATACCAACCGGTTTGTCGCTATTCTGCATACCATCTAGTATGTTTGCAAATGGGAATATTATAACTATCTGCTTTGTATCAGGCCCTTAACCCGGACAGGAGATGCGTATGAACGCTCAACTCGAAAATATCGATATGGATCAGTGGTTGAATAGTAAACTCGACGAGTTATTACCGACCAAACTGCAGGCCATCGAAGACGCCAGAACCCCATCCATGGCGATCATTGCCACCAAGGGCACGCTGGACTGGGCCTATCCCCCCTTCATTCTGGCCTCCACGGCCTCGGCCCTGGGTTGGGACAGCTCAATATTCTTCACCTTCTATGGATTACTGTTACTGAAAAAAGAACTCGACTGTGACGTCAGTCCGCTGGGAAATCCGGCGATGCCGATGAAAATGCCCTTTGGACCCAAGTGGTTCCAGGATGTCAGTTGGCCGATGCCAAACCTGTTGATGGCCGGTGTGCCCGGATTCGAAAAGCTCGCTACCGGCCTGATGAAAAAGACCTTCAGGAATAAGGGCGTCGCCACCGTCGAAGAACTGCGTGACCTCTGTGTGGAAGCCGACGTCGAACTGGTCGCCTGCCAGATGACAGTCGACGTATTCGGTTTTGACCAGAGCGAGTTCATACCGGAAGTGACCGATTACGTGGGTGCGACATCGTTCCTGCCCATTGCCCAGAAAGCCGATGTCTGTTTATTCATGTAGCTTATCGGGGTCAGCTCTGTATGGCACTTATCTACGTGCGACGAATGGGATTATGATCTGAAAGCGGTGTGATTTCGGCCCAGCTTAGGCGCCGTTCGAGCCAGTTCCTGCAGTAACACAGTGCTACAGTGCACTCTTTCGTTGCATTGCTAGTGAGCCCCGCCTGAGACGCGGTTTATTTTTACCGGGTTTGTGCGAGAATACGCGGCTTTCCAGTCTGCGCCAGCCAGTCATGTCTCAAGCCGCCACACAATCGCATCAACGGGATGACACCAGCAGTCCGCTGCAGCCGCGGCCTCCAGCTGCCGGCGCCCGCCTGCGCTGGTCGCGATTATACGGCGACAGCCTGCCGCTGGTGCTCGCCGGCGCTGCGCAGGCTCACGACGGCGTGCTGGTGATCATGACAGCGGACAGCCAGCAGGCTGAACGGCTGCAGCAGCAACTGCGCTTTTTCTGCGCCGATCGGACACTGGATATTCTGTGTTTCCCGGATTGGGAAACGCTGCCTTACGACAGCTTCTCCCCGCACCAGGACATCATCTCCGAACGTCTGCAAACCCTGCAGCGGCTGCCGGCCCTGAAAAAGGGCATTTTACTGGTGCCAGTGGCCACGCTCTTGCAGCGCCTGCCGCCACCCGGGTTTCTCGATCAATACAGCCTGATGCTGGATACCGGCAGCACACTGGATCTTGACGCCATGCGCGGCCGGCTGGAGAAAGCCGGCTACCGTTGTGTGTCGCAGGTCATGGAGCACGGTGAATTCGCGGTTCGCGGTTCGATACTGGATCTGTTCCCCATGGGTGCCCGGGTGCCGTTTCGTATCGACCTGTTCGATGATGAAATCGAATCCATACGCACGTTCGACCCGGACAGCCAGCGTTCGCTGGAAAAAGTCGATCAGGTCCGTTTGCTGCCGGCGCACGAATTTCCGGTAGACGAGACCGCCATTACGCGCTTCCGGCAAGCTTACCGCAGCCACTTTGAAGGCGATCCACAACGTTCCCTGATCTATCGTGACGTCAGTAACGGCCTGATACCCAATGGCATCGAATACTACCTGCCGCTGTTTCTGGAACAGACCGCCAGTCTGTTCGATTACCTGCATCACGCCGCCTGCCTGGTCGAAAGCGAACAGGCACGCGCCGCCGCCGAACATTTCCGGGATGAAGTCGCCGAGCGCTACGAGTCACTGCGGCACAATATCGAACGTCCCCTGCTGGCCCCCGAACAGCTCTATTTGTCCGAATCCGAAACCGCGGCGGCGACGTCCGCCTATGCCCGCATTGACATACAGCGGGCCGAGGCTCTCGACACCGACACCCAGGCGATAAGCTTCGCCACCCGGGCATTACCCGCCCTGCTGGTCAAGGCCCGTGCTGAACGCCCGGCCGGTGCCTTGCAGGATTTTCTCGCCGGTTTCGCCGGGCGTACCTTGATCTGTGCTGAATCTGCAGGACGGCGTGAAACGCTCATCGGGCAATTGCGGGAGTTTGGACTGCGCCCGCGTGTTGTCGACGGCTGGCAGGCCTTTCAGGCCGCGGACGACACCCTGGCGATTACGGTGGCGCCACTGGAACTCGGCGCCTGGCTGGATGTGGATCCTGCCCTGGTCATCATTACAGAACCCCAGCTGTTCGGTGAGCGCGCCCTGCAGCAACGCCGCCGACGGCCCAAGCGTGATGCGGATGTCATTATCCGTAACCTCACCGATTTGAGTGTCGGAGCACCGGTGGTACACGAAGACCATGGCGTGGGCCGTTACCTCGGCCTGCAGAAACTGGCGGTGGGCGGCTTTGCAGCGGAATTCCTGACCCTGGAGTATGCCGGTAACGACAAGCTGTATGTCCCGGTTGCCTCACTGCACCTGATCAGCCGCTATACCGGCTCGTCACCCGACGCCGCACCGCTGCACAAGCTGGGCAGCGATCACTGGCAGAAAGCGCGCAAAAAGGCGGCACAACGCATTCACGACGTGGCGGCGGAACTGCTGGATATCTATGCCCG
>JBDNAP010000389.1:0-5289 GCA_039768325.1 Thiogranum sp. | reverse complement strand
GGGGACCTTCTCTCGCCTAACGGCGATTCACCTTGTCTTGCTGCGCAATTCACCTTGTCCCCCAGGGGACCCTCTCTTGCTGCGCAATTCACCTTGTGGGTACATCTGTGTCTTTCGAACTCATCAGTAAACGGATAAAAAATTTGAATTTAAGAGATTGTATTGACTGCTTATAAATCAATCCAGCGAAAATGCCCGATCAAGTCGCTGTATTAATTCCCCGGCGCCGGATTAAAATGTATCGGGAGTTATCAGCCAATGAAAGCCGCTCAGCCTCAGCCATGGGAAGACAAAAGCTGCCTGGAAAGTCAAGTCGTTCAGAAGTCGATGCATTTCTGCGCAAGGTGGCGTCCGCGCCCGTCACACAATCGTCGGGCCAGTCGGGACGATTGATATTCTCCATGGATGCCACCGCCAGCCGTGAGCCCACCTGGGACCATGCCTGCCATATACAGGCTCAGATGTTTGAAGAGACAGCCACACTCGGCGGCCTGTCCATCCAGCTGTGCTATTACCGCGGATTCAACGAGTTCAACGCCAGCGGCTGGCTGACCCACAGCGCCGATCTGCACAAGCGTATGACGGCGGTACGATGCCTGGGCGGGCACACCCAGATAAGCAAGGTGCTTCGGCATACCATTGAGGAGTCCCGACAGAACAAGGTCAACGCGCTGGTGTTTGTCGGTGACTGCATGGAAGAAGAGCTTGACCGGCTCTGTCAGCTTGCCGGCGAGCTGGGTATTCATAACGTTCCGGTATTCCTGTTTCACGAAGGGTACGATCCGGGTGCCGAAGCTGCTTTCAAACAGATCGCGAGACTGACAAACGGCGCGTACTGCCGGTTTGACGCGGGCAGCGCTCAGCAGCTGCGTGACCTGCTGAGCGCTGTTGCCGTGTACGCAGCCGGTGGTCGTCGCGCCCTGGAAAATTTCAGTCGGACGCGGGGCAAGAGAGTGAAACTGCTCACCCGGCAGATCAGTAAGGACTGATCACCATGCGCGGGCTGATTCTGCTGGCAGCCGCTGCCGGCATCTACTTCGGGTTCCGATGGTTCGTCAAACAGCCGAGTAAAACCCAGCTTCAAGCGGTTGCGGTGGGCATCGGCGTACTCCTCATAACGCTGGCGGCAAGCGGCCGTCTGAGCTGGATATTTGCCTTGTTCGGCGCCCTGTTGCCATTCCTGCGCCGTATGCTGTCCTTGCTGACCTACCTGCCGGTCTTTCAGCGCATCTACCGGCAATTCAACAACTCACAAGCCTCAGCCGGACAGCCTTCCGGCCAGCAGTCAAACGTCGAAACCCGTTTTCTCAGAATGACACTCGATCACGACAGTGGCGATATGAATGGTCGCGTATTGGAAGGCCGTTACGCCGGTGAGGATTTACAGTCGCTTTCGCTCAAGCAGCTGCTCGAGCTGCTGGGCTGGTATGACAAAGAAGACGCAGAATCGGCTGCGCTGTTACGCGCCTACCTGGACCGCGTCCATGGTGACAGTTGGCAGGAACGGGAACAAGCGAGAGATACTCGCAGCGGCGGCTTTTCGGGCAGCATGTCGCGACACGAGGCCTATGACATCCTCGGCCTCGACGAAGGTGCCAGCGAGAAACAGATCGTCGAAGCCCACCGACGGCTCATGCAGAAACTCCATCCGGACCGCGGCGGTTCCACCTTCCTTGCAGCAAAGATAAACCAAGCCAAAGACCTCCTGCTCGGCGGCGCATGAGCAGTCCCTCCGCCAGTATCGTCAGCTACACTGCATCTATGCCGATGCAGCTATCATGGCACGCTCGTGGTAAGGAGACCACGTCTACGCCGGCATGCCCCGTCACTGATATTACCCCAATCAGCGGGCCGGAAAGCGGTTAGCCCTAAGGCGATAGTCGTTCGATGAACCACTGGGCGTTTTCGTCCTGGCGGTACATGAAACGATCATGCAGTCGGCTGTCCCGTGCCTGCCAGAACTCTATCGTTTCCGGTGTGACACGATAACCACCCCAGAAAGACGGCAACGGCACTTCCCCGCCCAGAAACTTGTGTTTCATCTCATCGAACATGGCATCCAGAATCGCGCGGGATTTGATTGCCTGACTTTGACGCGAAGCCCAGGCGCCAATCTGACTGCCACGCGGACGGGTCGCGAAATACTTGACCGACTCGGCCGTGGAAATCTTTTCAGCCGTGCCGGTCACCTTCAGCTGCCGTCCCAGCGCCTGCCAGGGAAACAACAGGCTCACCTTGCTGTTGACAGCGATCTGTTCGGCTTTGCGGCTGGAATAGTTGGTAAAAAAAACAAAACCTTTTTCATCGAACAACTTCAGCAATACGATACGCTGCCAGGGTTGACCCTGCGTATCCACGGTCGCCAGAGACATCGCACTCGGTTCGGGGAGATCGGTCTCAACCGTTTGCGCATACCATTGTTCGAATTGCTTAATCGGATCAGGGCACAAATCATCCCGGACCAAACCTTTCGCCATTAACTCGCGGCGCAACGCCTCGGTGTTCATTGAAAAACCTCTAATCTGAATGGCACTTGCTTAAGGAAACTCTGCTTAATCCGTCATGCCGGGCTTTTTCCGGCATCCAGACGCATGATTTTCCTGGATGATTCGCTACGTTCAGACTGCGGGCCACCCGTTGGCGTTCAACGCGCTGTGCGCTTTTGTCAGGCATGCGCCGGAATGACGAATGTGATTTCGCTCTAAAACGGATCTGAATTCGGCTTAAGTAAGTACCATTGCCTCTAATCCGACTGCAGTCAAGTCCCGCGGCCAGCCGTTTAACTCGCATTCCAGGACCTGATACCGGCTTACACCTGCCTGTCAGCGGGTACTTTCCTTGAACCGCCGCTGAATCTCTTCGACTTGTTCCTGGTTAGCGAGCAAGGCGTCAACGCAGTCCTGGTCCAGTTTGTCGCCGGCCAGGCGTTGTAAGGTGGCAAATGCCTCTGCATTGGTCCAGGCCTCTTTGTAGGAACGCCTGCTGGTGAGCGCATCGAACACATCCGCCACCGCGACGATGCGCGCTTCCAGCGGTATTTCCTCGCCGCGCCGGCTATCCGGATAGCCGGAACCGTTAATGGACTCGTGATGATAGGAAGCTATATTACGCAGAATATCCACATGTGCGACATTCTCAAGCCCGAAGCTGACCAACAGATCATCGATCATTTCCCTGCCTTTTTCCGCGTGCGTCTTCATGACGACCATCTCTTCCTCCGACAGCTTGCCGGGTTTGAGCAGGATATGATCGGGTATTCCGATCTTGCCGATATCGTGCAGCGGCGAAAACATGAACACGTGTTGAATGTAGTCGTCATCCAGATCATTTTTTTCACTCAAGGCATTGGCGATAAGCAGGCTGAAGCGCGACATCCTGTCCAGGTGACTACCGGTTTCGGGATCGCGGCGATGGGTGATATGCCCCGTGGCCTTGACCATGGCGGCCAGGGTATGAACGGCAGCGATCTCACTGGTTACCATCAAGGCGATCAAGTGACCGTAGATGTCCAGCTGTTCAAGGACATCCTCGGTAAAGACGTTGGCTTCGCGGGAATTTAAAAACAGGAAGCCGATAAAATCACCGTTGTTGAACATGGGCAGGGTATAGCTGGCCGCGTAGCCATGACGTCCGATACGCCTGGTATGTTCATGCGTTTGATCCTGTATCGTCACCAGGTTGTTGATGACACGGGGTCTGCCCCGCTTGAGAATTTCTTTGAGGGAAGGGGCATTATCGAGCAGAGCCTGGTAGTGCTCCAGGGGATCATCCTGCGCTCCGCTGTGCAGGTAGGCCTTGAGCACACCGGTTTCCGCATCGTAGAGCGTCAACGCAATACGTGCAATGAATTCGAATCGACGGCGGACAACATCATGGGCGGCTACAACCTTGCCCCGCAAAGAGCCGCTGCTGTTGAGAAAGTCTAAGTTATCCCGGTGTGAAAAATTCTCGTCGTTATCCATGCGAATATCGTTTTTCCACTCCACCACAAGCGGTCGGCTTCGCTAAAATGCCGTGGCCGGTACCGGGCTTCATTGGGCAATTCCGCCAGATTTTATATATTCCATTCTGATCCTCCTCCGTTTCGACAGCATCCACTGCGTCCCTATCCCGCCACTCCCCGCCGTCCAGTCATTCAAGGCAATGAAACAATTGCCTCTGTTAACGAATGGCAGCCGCATTGTAAGCGCAGCTTCTCAGTCAGTTGAACATAACTCGATAGCAATTTCAAAACAACGGCGACAAGTCGCCGCGCTGGGTAAAACCCGCTCATCACACACATCAATTCCCTGCAAGCCGCTCCATCACCTGCACCGTTCTGTCCAGTTCCTCTGCGATTCGACGGTTACCGAATTTGAGGAACGTATTGGCCAGGGACCGGTAGTACCAGAGCGTGCCTTGCTTACCGCCGCCGAAGCGCTCAAACAACGCATCGCCGAGCACCCGCAGGTCGCTGACTATGGCCCGGGCATTGTGGAGTTTGTCGGCGCAGGAAACCAGGCGCGTCGAATTGTCCACCTCGCAAACATGATCAATATAGTGTTGTTTACGCTGCTTCCACGGTGGCTTCGGCACCGCTTCCGAATCCGTACAGCCTTCCACAACACAAAGCACCTTGTCGCCGAATTGGGCGCGGATATCAGAACGTAGCTGGGCCGCACCGCCAGCATACTCAGCCGCCTGATCCTCTATGGCATCATGCAGCAAAGCGGCGATCGCTTCGTCTCGGTTACCCCCGTACTCCAGCACCAGCCCCGCCACACCAATCAGGTGTGAAATATATGGGATGTCGGTCTTCTTGCGCACTTGCCCGGCATGCAGGCGGGTCGCGAAAGTCAGCGCCGCCTCAAAATCCTGATGAAACTGTTCCCGGGCCAGTTGATTCATAATTTGGCGGATCCCCTGATCGAGTGGGTCATTTGAGCAGTAAGCGATAAATTAACCGATCGCCTGCCTGCTTAACAGGCTGACTGACGCTAAACTATTCAGCCATCCGTCCGATTTTAGACCTGCTACCGGTTCTCTGACCAGCGCGGAGTCTTACATGCAAAATACCTCATACCCCTGGCTGGGGGTTGAAAAATGGGTGAACGGCCGCATCACCTCGGGCGACAAGCTCGTGCTGTATGTACTGCTCGGCTTTGCCGTGTTCTGGAACCTGATCATCGTTCCCATCATTATCAGCCAGTGGGACGATCTGGCCGCTATCTTTGATCGCCTGGTTTTCCAGGATTTAGATACCTACGACGTCCGCTTGATTCTACCGCTGATGCTGGCAGCCAACCTGTT
>JBDNAP010000388.1:0-3978 GCA_039768325.1 Thiogranum sp. | reverse complement strand
GTGTGTTGCTGTGAATGCTCCTCCGCATCAGCAACGAGCCGGCGTCTCGTGCAACCACGGGCGCTGGCTTTTCTATGCGGTCTTGTAAGCCTTCATGAGTCGGCCGGCAACCGCTCCAGCAACTCCTCCCGCACAATCGCTATATCGTCCGGCGCATCCGTGCCGATCTTGATCTGGTTGCCTTTGATGCCCAGCACAGTGACCTGGACCTGTTCGCCAGTGGGTAATTCAATAATGAGGGTTTCGCCTGGGCGGCGGGTGAGTATGAGCATGGGCAAATCTCCTTTTGCCTGGGGTTAATTACGACACGAAAACCGATTCCGACACTGTGCCGACACGTTTCCGGGCATGAAAAAACCGCCGGGCGGCGGTTCGTTCAACTATCAGTATTCAATAGTTTTTTTGGCTCCCCGGGACAGGCTCGAACTGCCGACCTAGTGATTAACAGTCACCCGCTCTACCGACTGAGCTACCGGGGAATCGCATATCGCGAGACGGCGGAATGATACGGAACTCACCCCGGCAGGTCAACCTGAGCGACTAACTGCCGAGCGCCCTTTTCAGGCGCCTGAGAGCGGTTTCCAGCACTTCTATTGACGTTGCAAAGGATAGCCGCAGGTAGCCGGGTGCGCCGAAGGCGGATCCCGGAACCAGGGCGACGCCGGCCTCTTGCAGGAAAAACTCGGCCAGTTCCACGTCGTCGTTGACGCCCTCCAGAGCGGCAATCGCTTCGCTGAAATCCGGGAATGAATAGAAGGTGCCGTCGGATCTGGTGCAGCGTACGCCCGGCATCCTGTTCAGTGCCTGAACGACGTAGTCATGCCTTTCCTTAAAGGCTGTCAGCATGGGTTGGATACATGACTGATCGCCATCCAGGGCCTGCTGTGCGGCGGCCTGGGATACGGCGGCAGGATTTGAGGTACTTTGCGATTGCACTTTCTTCATGGCCTGAATCAGTGTCCTGGGGCCGCCGGCATAACCGATGCGCCAGCCGGTCATGGCATAGGCTTTGGACACGCCGTTCAGTACGATGCTGCGGGGGTACAGTTCTTCACACACATTGACTATATTGGCAAACGGTTCGTCGCACCAGATGATATGTTCGTACATGTCATCGGTGGCGATTAGTACATGCGGATGAGTCACAAGCACATCGGCCAGCCCCTTTAATTCTTCGCGGCTGTAAGTGACACCGGTCGGGTTGGATGGGCTGTTGATCACGAACAGACGGGTTCTGTGGGTGATAGCTGCATCCAGCTGTTCCGGGGTGATCTTGAACGTCTGCTCCAGCCCGGCCTTTATAAAGACCGGTTCACCATCGGCCAGCTTGACCATATCCGGATAGGAGACCCAGTAGGGTGCAGGGATGATGACCTCGTCACCCGGATTCAATAAAGCCTGTGCCAGGTTGTAGAAACTCTGTTTACCACCGCAGGACACGAGAATCTGGTCTGGCTGGTAACTCAGTCCGTTATCACGCTGAAACTTGTTTATAATGGCGCTTTTGAGTTCTACGGTGCCATCGACTGCTGTATAGCGCGTAGCACCCTGTTTGATGGCTTGAATAGCGGCCTGTTTGATATGGTCGGGCGTATCGAAATCGGGTTCGCCGACGCCCAGGCCAATGATGTCCGCACCGGCGGCGCGTAGCTCCGCAGCACGCGCCGAAACAGCAAGGGAAGGCGAGAACTTGACCCGCTGTACCCGTTGCGACAGGGTGATTTCGTTCACTCGGATGTTCCTTTTTTTGTGGGGCTGGTGTAAGGCTGCTAATGATACTGAAACTAGAGGCATTTCTTAATCCCTGTGGGCAAAGAATTTCAACTTGTTTGTGAGATGACCCCGGCGGGGGATCAGCCCGAGGCCATCCGGCAACTGGTCGATGGCCTGCAGGCAGGCCTGGCGCACCAGACGCTGCTGGGTGTGACGGGCTCCGGTAAAACCTTTTCGATTGCCAATGTGGTACAGCAAGTGCAGCGCCCAACGCTGATTCTGGCACCCAACAAGACCCTCGCGGCCCAGCTGTACGGGGAAATGAAGGAATTTTTCCCGCACAATGCGGTGGAATATTTTGTTTCCTATTATGACTACTACCAGCCCGAGGCTTACGTCCCGTCATCGGATACCTTTATTGAGAAAGATGCTTCGGTCAATGATCACATTGAGCAGATGCGTCTTTCCGCGACCAAGGCCCTGCTGGAACGCCGCGACACGGTGCTGGTGGCCACGGTTTCGGCGATTTATGGTCTGGGCGATCCGCGATCCTATCTGAGTATGGTGCTGCACCTGGTTCGCGGTGAGCGGATCGACCAGCGTGCTTTGCTGCGCCGGCTGGCCGAGCTCCAGTACACGCGTAACGATGTCGAACTGGCCCGCGCCAGCTACCGGGTGCGCGGCGAAGTGATCGATATTCACCCGGCGGAATCCGACTACGAAGCCGTGCGTGTCGAGTTGTTCGATGACGAGATCGAGAACCTGTCCTGGTTCGATCCCTTGACGGGCGAAGTGCTGCGCCGGGTGCCCCGTCTGACCGTCTACCCGAAAAGTCACTATGTCACGCCGCGTCAGACCCTGCTGGACGCCATTGAATTGATCAAGCCGGAACTGAAGGAGCGCCTTGAGCGGCTGCGCGACCTGAATAAACTCGTGGAAGCGCAGCGCCTGGAGCAGCGCACGCTGTTTGACATTGAAATGATAATGGAGCTGGGGTACTGCTCGGGTATAGAGAATTATTCCCGCTATTTGTCCGGGCGCCAGGCGGGGGAGCCGCCGCCGACCTTGCTGGATTATCTGCCGGACGATGCACTGGTGGTCGTCGATGAGTCACACGTTACCATCCCGCAACTGGGTGGCATGTACAAAGGCGACCGCTCCAGAAAAGAGACGCTGGTTGAATACGGCTTTCGTTTGCCTTCAGCGCTGGATAACCGGCCCCTGCGGTTTGACGAGTATGAACGTCTGGTGTCGCAAACGATATTTGTGTCGGCAACACCCGGTGCCTACGAAGCCGAACATGCCGGCGCGGTGGTCGAACAGCTGGTACGTCCCACTGGCCTCGTCGATCCGGATATTGAGGTTCGTCCGGCAGGCACCCAGGTTGACGATGTTTTGTCTGAAATCCGCAAACGGGTCACGGCTGAAGAACGGGTGCTGGTGACCACGTTGACCAAGCGCATGGCCGAGGATCTGACCGAGTACCTGGCTGAGCACGATGTGCGGGTACGTTATCTCCATTCCGATATCGAGACGGTAGAGCGCGTGGAAATTATCCGCGATTTACGGCTCGGCGAGTTCGATGTTCTGGTGGGCATCAACCTGCTGCGTGAAGGGCTGGATATGCCTGAAGTATCGCTGGTGGCGATTCTGGATGCCGACAAGGAGGGTTTCCTGCGTTCCGAGCGTTCACTGATACAGACCATCGGGCGTGCTGCCCGTAATGTCAACGGCAAGGCGATCCTCTACGCGGACCGTGTGACCGGCTCCATGGAAAGAGCCATTGGAGAAACTGAACGGCGCCGGGCGAAGCAGATCCTATATAATGAGGCGCATGACATTACGCCAAGAACCATCCGCAAGGCGGTAGCCGATGTTATGGAAGGCGCCTACGCGGGTGGCGTGCCAGCTGCGAAGCGGTACGCGAAAGTGGCCGAAGAGGTCGCGGAATACGCCGCTCTGGCACCGGAAGTCTTGGCCAGGAAGATCAAAAAGCTGGAAAAACAGATGTATCAACATGCCCAGAACCTGGAATTCGAGGAAGCGGCCGGAATCCGCGACCAGATTCGGCACATGCAGGAGAGCAATCTGGGACTGCTGGAAGCCGTTGACTGATGCAACGACCACGTTTTCCGTGGCTAATTAAGTCTTTACTCCGACCCTGTTTTTTATGTATCTTATGCGCTCTTCAGGCGCGTAGCTCAGTTGGTTAGAGCACCACCTTGACATGGTGGGGGTCGTTGGTTCAAATCCAATCGCGCCTAC
>JBDNAP010000387.1:0-14928 GCA_039768325.1 Thiogranum sp. | reverse complement strand
GGCTACTATCTCAAGGAAGATTTCCGCGCCTACCTCGCCCGTGCGGATGTACCGCTGGTATTTGATGCCGGTGAAATGAACTATCAGGATTTCTTTGCCCCACCCCCCCATGCACTGGACCGCAGCCGCTGGCCGGGGCAACGTCCACTAGCGGTGTTTTTCGAACAGGCCAACTGCCACGCCTGCGATGTCTTGCATACCGGCCCGCTTGACGAGGCGGATATCCGCCAGCGTATAAAACAGCTGGATCTGACCCAGCTGGATATGTGGAGTGCTACCCCCGTAATGACGCCGGCAGGCGAACGCACGACGGCCAGACAGTGGGCTGACCGGCTCGGCCTGTTCTATACGCCGACGCTGATATTCTTCGACGAACGGGGCGAGGAGATCCTGCGCGTGGATTCCGTGGTCCAGTTCTACCGCTTACGCAACGTGCTGGATTACATACTCAGCGGCGCCTACCGGCAGTACCCGTCCTTCCAGCAGTGGCGTAGCGCACAGGGACGTTGAATCTCATTCGAATCGGTACGCGGCATGACAGGCCACGCAGTTCTGCAGCAGCTTTTCCAGTTGGGAGAGGCTGTGACCGCTGTCTTCAAACTGCTCCGCATCGAGCGCGATTTCATCAAATTTGGCATGCGTATCGCGGCCCAGTTTCTTGAACGGCAGCGGCAATTTACCGATCAGGGAACCCGGCACATCTTGCTGCGAGGCAAGCCCGACATCTCTTGCAGAGGCCGCCACCAGTTGCATGTCGGTTTCTGAGATACCACGTGTAATCTGTTGAACACTAGCCAGAAAGGCTCTCATCTCAGACAACACCAGCTGCCGTTCATTATCATCCAGCTGAATCGCCAGGCGGCCATCCGCACTCTGTTCGACTGCGCCCTGGAAAATGAATTTATACGTCATACCGGCCACCACCATCACTAGCGCAGCCAACAATAACCAACACAGTTTACACACCCGATCTCTACCCTTTCTTAGCCTTGAACAAACCCGCAACGAAAAGCAGCGCGACGGCGCCGGCAGTCGCTGTAATAACCGAACCAATGAGTCCGTTGATCGATATCCCCAGCACGCCGAACAGGAAACCACCTACCACGGCACCGATCACGCCGACCAGCATATTGCCCAGCAATCCGGAACCGCCACCTTTCGTAATCTTACCCGCCAGCCAGCCGGCAACAGCGCCTATGGCGAGAAAAACAAGCACTGATTGCAGATCCACATTCTTCTCCTTATTGCAAAAAACAGGGCGCTCAGCGGCTGGTGAGTTTCAGTTCAATGCGGCGGTTGCGCCGGTAGGCTTGTTCGCTTTTATCCGGATCGATGGGATGGTATTGGCCGAATCCGGCAGCCACCAGGTGCTCGGCCGGTATACCCTGACTGATCATATACTTCACGATGCTGATAGCACGCGCGGAAGAAAGCTCCCAGTTCGAAGCGAATACCCTGCGGATCGGCCGGCGATCGGTATGCCCGTCAACCCGCAACACCCAGTCGATGTCATCGGGAATCTGCTGTGTGATTTCCTTGAGGGTACGCGCCACGGTTGCGATCTCCTTTGCGCCTCGTTTATCCAGGTCAGCCGATGCTGAAGAGAACAGCACTTCCGACGGCAGGACAAAACGATCGCCCTCGATACGGACGTCCGGATTGTCACTCAAGGCTTCACGCAACTTGCCAAAGAACTCGGAACGGTAGCGTGACATTTCCTCAACCTTGTCCGCCAACGCCAGATTCAGTCGACGCCCGAGATCCCCTATTTCGACATCCTTGTCCTGCAGTTTCGCTTCGGAAACCTCAAGCGCCTGGTTGATGCGGGCCAGTTGTTCGTTAAGTGCCGCGATCTGATCATTGAGCTCCGCAACACCGGCCTGGGCCTGCCCAACGAGTACTACCTGCTCTGCGGTTTCCTGCTTGCTGGCTTCGAGTGAGGTCTGCAGCTGCCGGCGGTCCGTCTCCAGTCGGCTAACGGTATCGCGCTGTTGCAGCAGGGTCTGATCCCGCTCGGCAATCGTATCGCTCTGTCGCTGCAGGGTCTGATCCCGCTCCGCAATCGTATCGCGTTGTTGCTGCAGGGTCTGGTTCCGCTCCGCAATCGTATCGCGTTGTTGCCGCAGGGTTTGCTCTTGATCTGCAATACTGTTGCGGGCGAGCTGCAATTCACCCTCCACCCTCCGCAGTTCGGTCGCCGTCCCCTGCGCCTGTAATGTCATGTCGGCCAGGCGCTTTTCAAGCTCATCCCGGGTCTTTAGTGTCACCTCCAGCTCGCCAGTCAGCGAAGACAGGCGGTTTTGCAGAT
Source organism: Thiogranum sp. (assembly GCA_039768325.1). GTDB lineage: Bacteria > Pseudomonadota > Gammaproteobacteria > DSM-19610 > DSM-19610 > Thiogranum. The sequence goes on along the minus strand of JBDNAP010000387.1, from coordinate 12,620 downwards.
CCGACTTTTCCTTGCGTTCCATGGCCAGCACATCGGCCAGGCCGGTAATCCGGCTGCGCAGCCGATCCAGTGTCTCGTCGCGGCCCACCAGGGCATCGGTTAACAGGAACTGTCCAACCGAGAACAGCAACAGCACGAACATCACGACCATCAACAGCGCCGCCAGGGCATCGACAAAACCCGGCCAGATGTCAATCGTCCGGCGTTGGCGATTCACCAGCAGCATTTGCGGTCCAGGCACATGAATTTCAGCCTGCTCTTTGCTTGTGTGACCGCGAACGTGCGTGCGTCTCAGCCGTCAGCGCCCGCCCGATCACGCGCAATTCGTCACGAATCTCGTCGACCAGCTGTTCCCGACCCGTCACCAGTTCATCGACCAGGCGCTTGATATTGCTATCGAGACTGCGGATATGTTCCTCCATGGACTCGTCGACCTTATCTTCCCTTTGGGCCAGAAGCGTCAACACCGGAGCCAGTTCACTCTGCCCCTTGGCGAGTGCCGACAATACCCGTTGTTCATTGCGGGACAGGTCCGCAAAAGCCGCGAGCTCCCGTCCGAGCACCTGAATATGATCACCTATCAGGTGCCGTTGCGCATCGTCGCGCATGACGTTACGTTGCAGCTTGTCCAGTGTCTCCGCAGTCTGTTCCAGCATGGCGTGAATATAGGACGGTTCGCTGAGTTCACGTTCACCAATCATCTGCGCGCCGGTCAGTCGCGTCACACCTGTCAACCAATCTTCCAGCTCGTTGAAAAAACGGGTTTGAGAATGGCCGGCCTGCAAATCGAGGAAGCCGAGCACCAGTGAACCGGCAAGCCCGAACAGCGAAGAACTGAACGCAGTGCCCATGCCCGACAGGGGCGCTTTCAACCCCTCCAACAGGCTGCCGAACATGACTGCACTTTCCGTCCCGCTACCACCGAGATTACCTATCATCTGGCCAACAGCACTGACCGTGATGAGCAGACCCCAGAAAGTGCCGAGCAGCCCCAGAAATATGAGCAGGCCGATCATGTAACGCGACACATCGCGTAATTCATCAAGTCTCAGGCGTACACTGTCGAGCACGGAACGCAACGGCAGGGGCGACAGGCTGAGGAAATCGCTTTGCTGCTGTCCCAGCATTTTCGCCAGGGGCGCCAGCAGCCGCGGCTGGTCAGGCTTGGACTGCCAGAAACGCTTGCGTTTGCCGCGGTAGTGGTTGATCCAGGCGACTTCGGCAGAAAGCATGACGACCTGGCGGAAATTGATAATAATGCCAACCAGCAGGACGGCAAGAATAATACTGTTAAACACCGGGTTGGACAGAAAAGCCTCGGACAGAGGCGCATACAGGACTATGACCGTGAGGCCGACCAGGCCGAGAAACGGAATCATCCATATGAAAACATGGGTAGGCCGCGTCATACTTTCCCTCCGTGCTGGCAATCACCCTGACACTATGGCACGCCGCGGAGCGGGAGGCATTCCTCCCGCTCCGCGGCGTAAAACCGCGCTACTTTAACACATCCCTGTCTAGACTGAGTTTGATTACCATCAAGAGATGACGGAATGCGACTTTTAGGGTGGTGACTCGGTTGCCGGGAGTTTTATGTTCTCCGGCCACCCCTCAACCTGTATGGTATCCCGGTAGCCGTGCCAGGTCGCGTAGCCGATTACCGGCATGAGGACTGCCAGCCCCAGAAAAGCCGTGAGAAAACTGATGGCCAGGGCCGCCAGAATGATGAGAACCCAAACGACCATCGCTGCCTTGTTACTCACCACGGCGTGCACACTGGTCAGTACCGCTGTGACGGTATCCACCTTACGATCAAGCATCATGGGCAGTGAAAAGGCACTTGCGCTGAACACCAGCGTTGCGAAGATACTACCCACCGCTGAGCCGATACCCAGAAAAATGGCCAGGTCGGAAAAATCCGGATTGGCTTCAACCGGAAAGAAGATGTGGAGCACCGAGCCTGCGCGTGCCCACAGCAAGAAAATCACCAGCAAAATCACTGAGTAAACCATCTCGTTACCCAGATGCCGATGGCCTTCCTTTAGGCAATAGCCGATGTGGGGTTTGAGGCCCTTTTCCAGCTGGCAACTAACGGAATACAGACCGAGGGCAAGCACCGGCGCGATAAAAACAAAGCCTGACATCAAACTGAACAACAGGATGTAACCGCCTAATTTCCAGGTAAAATATGCCAACACATAGCTCATCAGCATAATAAACCCGCCGTAACACAGACTGGCAGAGGGTGCGTGTTTGAAATCCTCCCACCCAAGCTTCAACCACTTAACGGGGTCGCCGGTTTGCAACCGCCGGCAGGGGGCAACGAAAGGCAACGTGTCCGGGTCTATTGCATTGGTATGCTTATCATCGGCATGCGGCTGGGTCATGCATCTCTCCTCCTGAATAAATAACTGAACCGCTGTATACTTACTAACCGACCGAAACATCCGGCCACCAGATCGGCTTGCGATTTCTTTTATAAGAGTATAAATCTAAACAATATCTTGCACCCATGCAAGATCCAGCCGTATTTCGCCCAGCCTCAGTTCAGGGATCTCGAAGCAATATCACCGCGAAAGAGTAACAGGACACCTGCTGAAAACAGGAAAAGGTACAGGTCTATCTGTAAATACCTTATCCTTGCTGGCCTGCGCTTTGTAACATCCAGGTGGCTATATTGTCCATGAAATACGCACTGCTGTGTTATCTCCTGATGTCGCTGACGCTTAGCGGCCCGGCGCCTGCGGGTGACGCAGACCAGTACACACGCCAGCGTATGGAGCTGGTACGGATAATCGAACAGGACGTCCGCGAAACCAGCGTATACCTGGACAGCGAAACACTCGACCCCCGGGTCATGAAAGTGATCGCCGAAGTCCCACGTCATCAGTTTGTACCTGATTCGCAGCGTCGCTACGCTTACCGGAACCGTCCACTGCCGATCGGCCATGGGCAGACCATTTCGCAGCCTTATATTGTTGCCATCATGACCGACCTGCTGAAGCTCACCCCCGAAGACCGGGTACTTGAAGTGGGGACCGGCTCCGGCTACCAGGCCGCGGTACTCGCCGAGCTGGTAAAGCAGGTCTACAGCATCGAAATTATCGAGCCGCTGGGAAAACGTGCCGGTGATCTCCTGGAGAAACTGGGCTATGACAATATTGAAACCCGAATCGGTGACGGCTACTACGGCTGGAAGGCGCATGCGCCCTTTGATGCCATCATCGTCACCGCTGCAGCCGACCACATCCCGCCACCGCTGATTGCGCAGCTGAAGCCGGGCGGCCGTATGATGATCCCGGTGGGCAGCCGCTTCATGACCCAGCAACTGGTGGTCGTCGAAAAGGACATGCATAGTAATGTCACCACACGCCTGATCCTCCCCGTACGTTTTGTCCCACTGACCGGTGCCCACTAACAATACCGCGGCTATTCGTCCGCCACTGTTGACGATCGCTTTGCTTTCGGCGACAGCGCTGGGTCATGAAATCCTGTTGATACGGCTGTTTTCGATCATTCAGTGGCACCACTTCGCGTACATGATCATCAGCCTTGCCCTGCTCGGCTATGGCGCCAGTGGCACGTTTCTCGCCTTTGCACAGTCACGCCTGCTCAATCATTACCCGCTGGCACTGCTGGTCAACCTGGCCTTGTTCGGACTGACCGCCATGCCGAGTTTTCTGGTCGCTCAGCAGATTCCTTTTAATCCGGAGGAGTTGCTGTGGAGCTTTCAAGAACCCGCGCGCCTGATGAGTATCTATCTACTGTTGAGCCTGCCGTTCTTTTTTGCTGCCAACGCCATCGCTTTGACATTATCTAATTTCAGCAGGATTATCACCCGTGTCTATGCCTTCGATCTGTTCGGTGCCGGTGTCGGCAGCCTGGGTGTCATATTTATCCTGTATGTCATCCCCCCGCTGAGTGCACTATCCCTTGTCTCCGCGCTTGGCATGGTCTGCATGGCAGTAGCGGCATGGGAACTGCAGCTGTCGAAACGACTGTGGATGGTTGCTGCGGTCCTGTTGTCAATGGCAATAGCTGTCTGGCCTGGGCAGGATTCCCGCGCACTGATTCTTTCCCCCTACAAAGACCTCAGCCAGATATTGCGTGTCGATGGCGCCCGCGTCGTCGCCGAACGTTTCAGTCCGATGGCAACCTTACAGGTGGTGGAGAACGACAGGGTGCCACTGCGTTACGCGCCGGGCATGAGTCTCAACGCCAGCGGTGGCCCACCCGCTCAGCTCGGGCTGTTCAGTGACGGTGGCAGCATGGGCAGCATTACCCGGGACAGCGGTGACCCGCAGGCCATGGATTTCCTGGACCAGCTGACTTCGGCACTTCCCTACCACCTGCAACACGCACACCGGGTACTGGTACTGGGTGCCGGCGGCGGTCTCGATGTGCTTCAGGCCCTCTACCAGGACAGCGAAGAAATCCACGCGCTTGAACTCAACCCGCAGGTCGTTGAACTGGTGAGCAAAGACTACGCAGAATTTTCCGGCGGGCTCTATAACACACCCAGGGTACAGCTCCACACCGCGGAGGGGCGAGGTTTTGTCAGCGCCCGGGATACACACTATGACCTTATTCAACTGGCGTTGCAGGATGCCTCCGGCACCGGCTCGGCCGGCTTATACGCACTCAGCGAGAGCTATCTCTACACCACCGAGGCGCTGCAGACCTACCTCGGTCATCTGACTCCAGGCGGCTACCTGGCGATCAGCCGCTGGATAAAACTACCACCACGCGACACGCTGAAACTGTTTGTAACCGCGATAGAGGCCCTGCGCCGCGCCGGTGTGGAAGAACCCGGTAAACGGCTTCTACTGATACGCGGCTGGCAGACCAGTACCCTATTGGTAAAAAACGGCGAGTTTACAGCCGATGAAATCCATGCCATGCGGGCGTTCTCGCAGCAACGGGCTTTTGACGTGGCCTGGTACCCCGGCGTGTCGGCGGATGAGCCTAACCGCTTCAATATTTTCAGGGAGCCCTACCTGTACCAGGCGGCCCAGGCCCTGTTAGGACCACGCAGCCAGTCTTTTATGGACCAGTATAAATTCAATTTGCAACCGGCTACCGACGATCAACCCTATTTCCACAACTTTTTCAAATGGACCACTCTTGGAGAGATACTTGAACTGCGCGGCCAGGGTGGTATGCCCTTGCTGGAGGCGGGTTATCCGGTACTCGTCGCCACCCTCGCTCAGGCACTACTGGCGAGTAGCCTGCTCATCCTGCTGCCACTGCTGTTTTTAAAAAAACAGCAACAATCCGGCGACCCGGGCGGCTTCAGCCAGCTGCGTGTGGTGGTCTATTTTTTTGCTATTGGCCTGGCCTTCCTGTTCATCGAGATTGCCTTTATACAGAAATTCATGCTGTTTCTTCACCACCCTCTGTTGACAGCCTCGGTAGTACTGGCATCGTTCCTGGTCTTTGCCGGACTGGGCAGCAACTGGTCGAAGCGGTATTCAACGCAGAACAACTATAGGCAAGGGGTTAAATGGGCGGTGGCCGGCATCCTGCTGACAGCCGCGGTTTACCTGCTGTTACTCGACACACTGTTCGCCTGGCTGGTGAGTTGGCCAGTCATCGCCAGGGCGGCTGTCAGCGTCGTGTTCATTGCCCCACTCGCCTTCTGCATGGGAGTGCCATTCCCTCTGGCACTCAGCAGCCTGGGCTCGGCTGCCGGCGCGTTGATCCCCCTGGCCTGGGGTGTTAACGGTTGTGCATCCGTTGTGAGCGCAGTGCTGGCCACCTTACTGGCCATCCACTTCGGCTTCACCGTTGTCGTGCTGCTGGCGATGCTGCTTTACATTCTGGCGACGCTGGAATTCCCCGTCCGTTACTGAGGCGTGCAAAGGTTGGCAACTCTCTCAATTAACTCAATGTAATAACGCGGATCAGATCGGTTCCGCCGGCTTTCTGCCTGTGCCCCGCCGTTGCAATGATGATATCGCCCGAGCGCACATAACCAAGCTGCCTGGCGCGTTCGATACCGAACTCTATTTTTGCCTCGTCAGAGCGATCACCGGTATAGAGAATCGGCAGCACCCCCCAATTCATGGCTAATCGGCGGGCCACGCCCTCTGCGGCGGTAATGGCTAGGATCGGACAGTCCGGACGATGTTTGGAAATCAGTCTCGAGGTAAAACCGGTTGCCGACAGGCTGAAGATGGCGACTGCATTCAACTGGTTCGCCATCGCTACCGCGGCCTGACTGACGGCCTCTGTCACCACGTTGGACAGGTGTGGCAGGATTTTCTGCAGGTAACCATATTCGCGCAGTTGCGACTCCGCCCGAAGTGCCAGCATGGCCATGGTTCTGACCGCTTCGACCGGATTCTTGCCGACCGCGGTTTCGCCGGACAACATGACTGCCGAGGTACCATCGAGGATGGCGTTGGCCACGTCACTGGCCTCGGCCCGCGTCGGCTTCGGATTCCACTCCATGGAAGCCAGCATCTGTGTGGCGGTAATCACCGGCTTGCCGTTGGTGACCGTTTTACGGATCATCATCTTCTGTGTGCCCGGCACATCGGCGAGTGGCAGTTCGACGCCGAGATCGCCCCGAGCCACCATCAGCCCGTCGGCGGCCTGGATAATGTCATCCAGGTTGGCCACACCGGCTTTGTTTTCAATTTTGGCAATAATCGGTATGCCAACATTTCTTTCCGCGAGTATCTCGCGCATTTTCACCACATCATCGGCACTCTGCACAAAAGATGCGGCAATATAGTCAACGTCATTCTCGGTGGCGAAGGTGAGCTCGCGGATCACGTCTTCGCGGTTCTCCGGCCCCACCGCACTGATAGACAGTTGAGTGTTCGGCAGGTTGACACTCTTGCTATTGCGCAGCATTCCGCCGTGCACCACCTTGCACTGAATAGCGTCACCACTGACCGACTGAACAATGAGTTCGATGGCCCCGTCATCGAGCAGAATCACGGTTCCAGGGGTCACCTCCTCGGCCAGTCCCTTGAAGGAAACCGCGACACCGTCCCTGTCACCGAGCTGTTCGCGGGTGTAAAGCGTGAACCTGTCCCCGGTACTCAGTTCCACTGAATCCGGGCCCAGCATGCCCGTGCGAATCTCGATACCGCGGGTATCAATCATAATGGCGACATTGGTATCCACCAGCGCGGCAGCTTCCCGTATGCGCGCCAGGCTTTCATATTGGGCGCCGAGCGTGCCGTGAGACAGATTCAAGCGCGCCACATTCATGCCCGCCCGGATCATGTCCATAAGGGTTTCCACCGAATCGCAGGCGGGCCCAATAGTTGCCACTATTTTGGTTTTTCTTATCTCGGGATTTTTCATCGTATTCCTGCTTGTACCTGCTATCAGGGGGGATAATTTTGCGGCTTATGCGGCTCGTCAAACTATATAATCGCCCTGGAACACTTCGAGGTGTCGGCCAGGGCAGCAAGGCGCGGTGGATTGCTGCGGACTAGCTGCAGCAGCGGTTCTTCATCTATCAGCGCTCCTCGACCACGACTTCATTCGGCTTGTCTGTGGATCGCCCCTTGCTGAAGAAAGCTTTCAGCCGGGATACAAAGTCCTGTGCTTGCGGTTTTGTTTCAGCTACCGGGGTTTGTTCTTCAGTCTGGACAACAAGCGGCGGGGTTTCGGCTTTCACCTCATCGACAACAGGTGTGTTCAAGCTGTCACGCAATGCCACGAGGCGCCTGTCCGTGGGATTTATACTCAACCCCCGATTGACATAGCGCCTGCTCTTGTTTTCATCCTGGCGCTCAAGTGCTTTCCTGGCCAGCGCAATATAGCGTGCCACGATTCGTTCAATGCCGAATTTAGCCTCATCATTACCGGGATCCAGGATGAGAGTTTGCTGATAGTATTTATACGCACTGTCATGTGTCGGAATCAGCAAGCGGTCTCTTTTCAATGACTGGTTACCGAGGGACAGCAGCTCGGCTATTTTATCTTGCCGGGAAACAGGTGGTGGCGCCGCATCATCGGCCAGGACAGACGGCCCCTCGTCAGCAGCGACTGACGGTGCCGCTTTAGCCAGCACCTCAGGGGCCGGGGAGGCACTGTCGGTCACAGGCAGGGGGTTGACTGACTGTGGGGCTTCGCCCGGACTCGACTTGTCCTGCGTGCGTACAAGGCCGGATTGGGCGTCTGGCACCTCGGGTGGTGGTGCCGGTAGCCGACGGCTATCGCCTTCACCGGTCTGTTCGCCCGCCTTAACCGCACTATCGCTCTGCTCTGACCCACTGGCAACCACTGACTCGACAGTGGCGAAATCAGGTTCGCTTACCGGAGGCGCGGTTTCCTGCACAGCAGTACCCGCCAGCCCGGATTCGGACACGGCCTGCTCAGGCGTTCTGCCGCGGGGTCTGGCAATGATACCCTCTCGATCCCAGGTCTCTGCAATATTCTCGAACCAGTCGTCCTTGCTGTCATCGGCTTGTTGCCTCGCCGCTACTGCAGTCGGCGTGTTGGCGGTAGAATCCTCCCATGCAGTCACCTGGGTGTTGGTTTCCCTGTTCACCATACCAGCGTTCTTCTGATCCCCCGTGGACGCGGTCAAGGCCTGCTGTGGCTGATCCCCGCCGGGGTTTTCCTGCATTGACTGCGGATACCCCGCGAGCAAAGACTTGTGATCGCCGCTGTCCTCCATGACCTGCGTCATTAAAAATGCTGTCATCAGATTAACCACCAGCAGCGCAGCAACCAATACTGCGAGCTTAGCCTTCCACGTGAGCCTGCCAAACATTCGTGCTGTTTCGCGGGCATACCGACTTAAGGTGGTGCCTGACTCTGACATGAGCGAGCGCCAGCCAGACTTGACCAGCAACGCTTTCACCCCATGACCTGCATAATCCCGTCGCACAGTGCGCGATTTAACCGGCTGCCGCTGCCCTGCTGATCTGGGCGATACCGATGCGCTCGCCAGCTCGGGACGACGTCTGCGTAATTGATCCGGAAATTCGCCTATGCCAGACCGCCGCTGACTACTGTGCTGGTGTCGCAAATCGGGGCGGTCTGTCGATACGCCCCCCCAGCCGGTTTTTGGCGGTGGCGTTGCCGCCGCACCCCGCCCGTTGCTCGCCGCTGCAAATTCAGGCTCCTGTGCGCTTATGGTTTCATCCACCGGGTTGGCAACGTCTGAGACTGCGGCTATGGCCGGATGGTCGCCTGCTTCCTGCTGTTCTGCCTCCAGCTGGTCCGCCCGCAGGGACAGGTCCGCTATCGACATCGACTCACTGCCCGGCTCCGGCAGCGGCGTCACCTCTGCCGCATTATCCGTTTCATCGCGCTCCATGGGGGCCAGCTGTTCCGCGCGCAGCTCTGCTTCGACGCTCAGCACATCCTCTTTGTGCAACTCATGTTTTTCCTCCAGCATGCCATGCAACAGCAATCGTGTGCAGATCTTGTTGACATGCCGCGGCACCCCTTTGCTGTACTGGTAAAGAGACTGCACCGCTGCTCCAGTCAGTTCCGGATCACCTTTCCAGCCTGCTTTACGCAGCCGGTGAGCCATGTATGCCCTGGTTTCCGTTAGATCCAGGGGCTCAAGATGGCAGGCCCCAATCACCCGTTGCTGAAACTGTTCCATGTCGGGCTCACGCATCAGGTCGCGTAACTTTTCCTGTCCGACGAGAAACAACTGTAACAGGGGGCGTGAATCCTTCTGCAGATCAGCCAGCAGCCTCAACTCCTCCAGCGCGGTGTGCGGCAGACCCTGAGCCTCATCGATGATCAGCAACACCCGCCTCCCGGAGCGCGTCTGCTGAACAAAAAACTGCTCGAGATAGAGGAGAATGGTTGCCTTGTCCAGACCCGCGACATCAATACCGTACGAGTAAGCCACCACGCGCAACAGATCCGCTGCCTCTACATTGGCGCTGGCTATCCTCGCAGCGACCACCTCGCTATGTTTGATTTCCGTCAGGAACACTTCGGCCAGGGTGGTCTTACCGATGCCGGGCCGGCCGGTAACCATGATAAAGCCCTCTCCCAGCCTCAGCGCGTATTGCAGATACGCGTATGCCTGGTTGTGACTGGGATGGCGAAAACAGAATTTTGGATCAGGTGTCAGCCTGAACGGATTGGTACTCAGATTGTAGAAGGCTTCAAACATACATCGATCCCCCGGTTATGAGCTTTTTCTTATTAATTTACGGGGCCCTGTAGTGTAAATATATCACAGCTGCCCTTCTCTTGTGTACTCAGTTGAGCGATTCATCAGCTTGACAGCCGGTGTATAGTCTCATCGTGGTTATTGACTGGATCAGGATACCTGGTCCTGCTGGTTACCTTGAAGGCGTTCCCATCGATCATGCAATTCCTGCAAGCGGGCCCGCGTTTCCTTGGTAGCACCCGGACCCGGGAGCAACAGAATGTCGCGCGCCATGAGCGGCTGTCCATTCCTGGCCTGGATTGTCACAGCTGCGATTTCTTCACCCGTCGCCCTGTGAACATACTTTATCGGCGCAGCTTCAGGCCCGAGAATCCAGCGATCGCCCCACTGGGTCAGCGCCACCAGTATCGGCAACAGATCACGCCCCATACCGGTGAGCCGATACTCCTGACGGCGAGCACCGTCCTTAACGGGGACCCGGTCAAGAATACCGCTATCACAAAGTTTGCATAGGCGGGTGGTGAGAATATTACGCGCAATCCCCAGATGCCGTTGAAAGTCCTCAAAGCGACGGGTCCCGAAGAAAGCCTCGCGAAGGATCAGCATAGTCCACCACTCGCCTATCAGATCCAGGGCATGGGCAACAGAGCAGTTCAACGAGTCCAGTTTGTTTCGTGTCATACTGAAAGATTAGATTTATTAGTTGCAATATGCAACTTATTATGTTTTAGTTTCAATATGCAACTTTCATTGCCGATTTAATATTGCCAGAATCGGAACTTCAAACATTGTTACCGGCGGCGCTGCACAGCCACGCAATGGTTGTTGCGAGGTACAGATAATGACCAGCAGAAACCCCCAGACCGGTATCGGTACTGACAGCACTGATTTCAAAACCATTCGCCCTCCCAGCCGTCGAAAAAGCCGTGCCGGCATTCCCCCGACCCTGCGTATACTGCGACTGGTTTTTCAGACCGGTGGCTACATTGCGCCGGGTTTGACAGGACAATTGGCCTGCACGCTCTGGTATAAAACCACGCGTTTCCCGTTACCGGCAGGTGAGAAAAGGGCCATGCAGGAAGCGGACGTTGAGTTTCGGGAAATCAATGGTTCAAGAATTGCCACCTATGCATGGGGAAACGCGGGTGCATTGGTTTTACTCATACACGGTTGGAATGGACGAGCCACGCAGCTGGCGCCCTTTGTAAAGCCATTGCTGAAAGCCGGTTTTCGGGTACTGGCTTTTGACGCACCGGCTCACGGAAAGAGCACCGGCAACCGAACCACTATCTATGAAATAGCGGGTGCCATTGCCGAACTCAACGAACACTACGGCCCCTTCCACGCAGTCATCACACATTCTTTCGGCGGCCCCAGTCTTGCACTGGCAATGAAACAGGGGGTCAGCGCAGAACGGGTCGTATGCCTGTGTCCACCGGCAACTGTCACCGGACTCGTTGACAAGTTTGCCCACACCCTGCACATCGGCGATAAAACCATGCGGGTGATGAAACGACTGATAGAAGAACGCTTCGGTGAGAATATCTGGTCGGATGTCGCGATGGTGAACACGGTTGCGGGGCAGACTACGCCCGCCATGATTATTCACGACGAGGATGATAACGATGTTCCCTGGCAGGAAGGCTACGCAGTCTCCCAGGCATGGCCCGGCTCCCGGTTCATAAAAACCAGCCAACTCGGGCACCACCGTATTTTAAGAGACAGAACAACCATCCGGAACGTAGCCGGTTTCATAGAATGACAACCACCCTGTGACCCTGTCTTGCCGCCGGACCGAGCCCGGGGATGAGCGAAGCTGGAGCGTTGATTCCTGTCAACGGCGACCTGTGATGGAGCCCAGAACCCCCCTGGCAATACTGCGTCCTATACTGCTGCCGATACTGCGCATCAGGGACTTTGCGAATGACTCGGCGACGCTCTGCCGGCCACGTCCACTACTGCGCCGTGAGGTCTGCTTTGCGTCCCGATCCCCCGTGTCAGACTGGTTTGTACCCTGCTTGCGCGATGCTTCCAGTTCGGCTTCGCGTTGCTTAAGCTGTTCAAAGGCTGATTTCCTGTCCACAACTTCTTCATAGGTACTGCGCAACGGAGAGCGCGCCAGAATGTCATCGCGCTCCTGAGCTGTTGCAGGCCCTATACGGGACCTCGGCGGCGCGATCAGAGTGCGATCGACCACGCTCGGCACGCCCTTGCTGTCCAGTGTGGAAATCAACGCCTCCCCAAGTCCCAGTTCCCCGATCACGGTTTCTGTATCAAAGGCAGGATTTGGCCGAAACGTCTGGGCCGCTGCTTTGACGGCTTTCCTGTCCCGTGGTGTAAATGCGCGCAGGGCATGTTGTATACGATTACCCAATTGACCGATAACCTCCTCGGGTACATCGTTAGGATACTGGGAAACGAAGAATACACCGACACCCTTGGAGCGGATCAGACGTACCACCTGGGTAATTCGTTGCAGCAACGCCGCCGGTGCCTTGTCGAACAGCAGGTG
>JBDNAP010000386.1:0-4483 GCA_039768325.1 Thiogranum sp. | reverse complement strand
GGGTGTACTGCGGGCAGAACAGGACCGCATTCTTGAACACTGTGATATCCTGGAAAAACTGGCACCCCATATTGCAGAAAACGGAATTGACGACGAAGCACGCAGCGCTATCAGCAGGGTGTTGAACTATTTCACCACCGGCGCCGTTCACCATCACCGGGACAAGGAAGAGAATCTGTTCCCCATCGTCAACCGCCAGTCCCTAAAACTCGCCGATATCATCTACCGCCTGAAGCGTGAATATGCCGAAATCGCCAGTTCATGGGACACGATTCGGATCGATCTCAAAAAACCGGCCGCAATAAATGATAACAAGGCCTTTACCACTCAAGTCGAAAAGTTCTGCCACGGCTACCGGCAATACATCGCCTATGAAGCGAGCGAATTGCTGAGTATAGCGCAGCACATTCTCAGCCAGCGGCAACTCGAGGAACTGGGCGATGCCATGGCCAGGCGTCGTGGTGTGAAGCGCTGAGCCGGATTTCTCGACATGAAGCTTGGGAGAAGCCCGGACCAGACCTGCAATCGCACCGAAGGCCAGCGCTCCTGCAGGTCGCAGCACCGCACTTTGCGAGAGCGGTCACCTTGACCACGTCACACCGAGAGATGAACGTCAGCCGGATCTCAAGCCGCCAATTCCCCACGCAGGAGAACCAGGCTCCGCTGCAAGGCACCCCGGTTTTCGCCGATCACTTCCAAACCGGCCTCAGCAGCGGCATCACGCTGCCGTCGGTCAACAAACCAGTCACAAACCTGATCGGCCAGGGCCGCTTCAGTCCGGATCATTTCCACCGCGCCGGCATCGACCAGTTGCTGATAGACTGACTGAAAATTACTGACGCTCGGCCCCGAAATAACAGGTGCACCGGCCAGCAAGGCTTCTACCGGGTTATGCCCCCCCTTATCGGTCAGGCTGCCACCCACAAAGGCCGCTTCGGCAAGTCCATAGAGATACAGAAGATCGCCGAGGGTATCGACTATCACAACCCGGGCACTGTCAAGCGACACCGGCATGCAGCTGAAATACTGGAACACCATGCCTGCGCGTTGACACAAGCGGCCGGTTTCCTTTGCACGCTCCGGGTGCCGGGGCACAATGAGCAGCAGTGCGTGCGCGTGCCGCTGCAGAATACGCCTGTGCGCATCCAGCACCTGGCGTTCCTCTCCTCCATGGGTACTGCCGGCAACCCAGATGAGCCGGTCTGTTCCCAGGCTGCTTTTCAGAGCGGCGACACGCTCGTCAAAATCAGCGGGCAATTGCCCGTCAAACTTCAGATTACCTGCTACGCACAGTTGCTGCTGACCGGCGCCAAGACAGGCAAACCGTTGTGCATCCTCCTCACTCTGTGCGGCAATCCGGTCGACACAGTGTATCGCTGCGCGACTCAGGCCAGGCAACTTCAGATAGCCCTTCAGGGAAGCCCGCGACAGGCGTGCATTCAGCAGCAACAGGGGCACACGTCGCTGCTGGAGTTGATGATAGAGATTCGGCCATATCTCGGTTTCCATAATGACGGCGACAGCAGGATGTACAGCAGTCAGGAAGCGGCTCACTGAACCGGGCAGATCATAAGGCAGATAACGGTAACTGACCGTTGGCCCGAACAGCCGCTGCGCACTGTCCCTGCCCGTCGGTGTCGTCGTGGTGATGAGTATGTGCCTGCCGCCGGAATCGTTCAGCAGATGATGGATCAATGCCTGTGCCGCCCGCACTTCCCCGACAGATACTGCGTGAATCCAGATCACATCCTTGACAGTATTTGTGCCGCCGAAACCAAATCGTTGCATCCAGTGACGGCGGTAACCCGGCACACGGAAGCCTTTCAGCCACAGGCGCAGCAATACCCACGGCAACATAAGATACAGAATCAGGGAGTAGATATAACGCAAGTTCGGGCACCAAAAAAACCAAGCGCGCATGGCGGCAAAGTGTACACAAGTTAGCCGACCCCATGGACGCTCTGATCAATTCGTCATGCCGGACCTGTTCCGGCATCCAGCTGCATGATTTTCCTGGATGATTCGCTACGCTCACGCTGCGGGCCGCCGGTTGGTGTGCAACGCGTTGTCGATCATATCAGTTAAAGCATTTGATACAATCGCATTGTGTATACAGACTCCCCTGCCTGGTGGTTAGGTTTTCTGGGTCCGCGCTTCTGGCCAACCTGGCTGCTGTTCGGTTTTATGCGGCTGGTGACCCGGCTGCCATTCTCCTGGCAGATGCTTGTCGGCAGCCTGATCGGCAGGCTGGCCTATCACCTGGCCCGCAGCCGGCGCCATATAGCCGAGGTCAATATCAGGCTGTGCTTCACCGACCTGGACACAGATCAGGCAGACCAACTTGTCAAGGCACACTTCCTGTCAGTGGGGAAAGGCATTGTGGAGACCGCGCTGTGCTGGTGGGGCCGGGAATCACAATTGCGAAAGAAAAGGATATTGCTGGGCGGTGAACATTTGCAGCACGGCCTCCAGCAAGGCAAAGGCGTCATTCTGTTGAGCGCCCACTTCACCACACTTGAACTGGGTGGACGTCTGCTGGCACTGGATATCCCCTTTCACGTTCTCTACCGGCAGCACAAAAATCCGCTTTTCGAAACGGTAATGCACCGAGCACGTCAACGCCGTTTTGAAAAGGCCATAGCGCACAGCAACACGCGCGCATTACTCACCAGCCTCAAAGACAATATGCCGGTCTGGTATGCACCGGACCAGAACCACGCCGGCCCCCAATCGGTCTTTGTGCCTTTTTTCGGTACAGCGGCTTCTACACTGGCCGCCACAAGCCGGCTGGCAAAAGTCAGCGGTGCCGCTGTGGTACCCTTCTTTCAGATGCGTCTGCCGGGAAACCAGGGCTATCTTCTTTTACTCTGCCCGGCGCTGGCTGATTTTCCCGGCAATAATCCGGAAACCGACGCTGCCCGAATCAACAGGCTGCTGGAGGATGTGATCCGGGAAATGCCCGAGCAATATCTCTGGCTCCACCGGCGCTTCAAGACCCGGCCGGCGGGCGAACCCTATCCTTACGCTTAATATTACGGCCAGGTGTTTCAATCAGCCCCAGACGCTTCCCCAGCTGCTCGGCGAGATCGTCGAGCGGTGACTCCTCGAGGACCCGGCATTGCCTGCTTTCCAGCAGCTCCGGCCGCTGTGACAACTCAGTCAATGCGTAGCGGCACAGATAACCCGAATCGGCAAAACCCTGCATCATGCGTTCATAGCGATCCGTCGGCGCTGCCTGCTCTGGCCTTACACTGGCTACCGGTCGACGTGAATAGATCGCTTCGGTCAACATCGTCATGCTGTCTTCGGTCACGAAAACGCGTTCCGCCGCCCCCAACCAGGCTTCGATCCTGAACTTATCGCCTTCCTCGTACCAGCTCTGTGCGGCGACAAACTTCTTGTCCAGATTCTGCCTGAGCACTTGCCCGGCCCGCTTTCCGGTACGCCTTGAACTAACCAGCAACCAGCGTATGCCAGAACGGCGGGCCAGCGCGTTCATCACTCGAGCCAGCGTTTGCCAATCCTGCCGGCGATACTGATAACCAGCGCCGTCGCCACCGAGCAACAGTGTCCAGCAACGTTGCTCACCCAGACCGAGTTGTTTCAGAAAGCGCTCACCCTGAATCTGCAGATCATCGAAATCAATAGCACTGGGTGGCAAGTCAAGCAGCAGATTTGCGGCTGCAGCATTGACCGGCTGCCGGGTCAGCACCACACTGAACAGCTGCGATGATAATCGGCGCAACGACCCCGCATACACATTCGGCACATCCATGCATTTTGCCAGCCAGGCATTGGCAAACGAGGTTTTACCGCCAGCCGACACGATCAGATCACACGCCTGCGCAGGAAAGGGATTCATCTTGTAGAACAGTCTCAGCCACACCAGTGCAGCGGGTCTGTGAACACGATTCAGGTAAGCGCGTAGAATATTTCTGCCCAGACCTGCGCGCAACTCCATCGTTACCCAGCTTTCCTGCACCGGCTGTATACGCCGCAATGCAGCAACAATGCCACGCGACAGGTTGTAGTGCCCAGGCTGATCATCTGACAGAACCCAGACGCGAAGTGGTGGACTAGCCCGCATTTCTCACAGGGCGGCAGCCACGCCGTCCCCCACGCATGCGCAGCAGGAATGCCAGCCAGTTGTCCTTGCCACTGATTTTTATGCGTTTAAGAGCAAGTGGTTCCCAGCTGCCGGCATTCTCTATCCCCTCACGGGTGGTGACTGCACTGCGATAACCCGCCTGTTTCACAAGCTCCACCTGCTCCGCATGATAAAGCCCGAACGGATAAGCGAAGCTGCCGACCGATACGCCGAAACGCTCTTCCAGCGCTTGCTTGGAATCGACCAGTTCCCGGTGCACCGCTGCGGGTTCGATACGCAGGAAATTGGCGTGTGTCATGCTGTGAGAACCCAGCTCGATGCAACCTGAATCCAGCATCTCCTGAACCTGTTGGTCGCTTAATTTGGCTTCCTGTT
>JBDNAP010000385.1:0-3838 GCA_039768325.1 Thiogranum sp. | reverse complement strand
GCGGTTCGGGAATCCGCACCGGTTACCGGGAAGCCCTGCGCCAGCCCTGACGCGATGTTGCTGGCGCCGAAGGCTACCAGCTCCTGATTGGCATCGATCTCATAGCGGTTGCGCCGTGCAAAGCTCTTGGCCGTCAGCACACCGCTGGTAAAGCTGACCAGAACAATGCCGGCTGCGTCGTCAAGCAGTGCGGTAAACGCGGAGGTGTCGAACAGTGAAAAATTCAAGGACGGGAAGCCTGCCGGCACGCTCCCCAGTATTGCGATGCCGCGCTGATCGAGATCCAGTAGCTTCACCAGGGCTATACCGGCAACCACAATGATAAGGGCGACAGGCAATTTCGGCACCGTGCGACGAAGGATTAGCAGGGCCGCGAGCAGGCTCAGACCGAGCATCAGCGTCGGCGGATGAAATTGATCGAGTTTGATAAAGAATTCGGCCAGCTTGGGTAAAAAATCAGTCTCTTCGCCGCCGTAACCCAACAGCTTCTGCAGCTGGCCCACCATGATGATGAGCGCGATGCCATTCAGATAGCCGGTCAGTATCGGTCGGGACAGGAAATTGGCGATAAACCCCAGTCGCGCAAAACCCGCCGTGATATAGAAAACACCCGTCATCAGGGTCAGCATCACCATAAGCGCCAGATACCGTTCGGGATCACCGCCAGCCAGTGGCCCGAGACTTGCCGCAACAATAATACAGGTCGCTGCATCCGGGCCGGTCATCAGTTGGCGTGAGGATCCAAACAAGGCATAGGCCAGCAGTGGAAAGATGGCCGAATACATGCCGATTACCGCAGGAACTCCCGCCAGTTCTGAATAGGCGATGCCAACAGGGAGTGCGATGGCCGCCACGGACAGACCTGCACCCAGGTCAGGGCGAAACCAGCTCCGGTCATAGCGGCTGAAGGTCGCAAGGCCCGGCGCTATTCTGCGGATAATAGGCCCAATCTTTCCGGATTGATGGTTATTGTGGTTCAACGGATCTCTCCCCCGTAAGATATTCTCAAGTTAACGATATAGACACCGCACATGCGCTGAACGGTTTTCACGCGCGCGCTCGTAACGCTGGGTGCCATCGTTAGCCTGGCTTGCCTGTCAACGGCAACTGCACCCTGATCGCGTCCTTGCGATGCGGCGTTTACAGTACGGCCATCAAACCGCAGGGTTCATGCAAACGTATGCGTTGCCGCCGGCAGGCGTGACCTGCGTGTTTCACGGGGTCCGGAAGCAGTCTGTTTCCGACCAGGAGAAAGCGGCAGGAATAAACAGCGGGTCGCGAATCAGGCTGTGTATCCCGAAAACCCGTAGCACGGATTAATCGGAACCATGATGACACTTGTGCCCTGCATTGAGTCTCGCACAGGGGTGGCGAAGGCAGCATTACTTGTTGCGCGTGAAAACCAAAAATCCTGCGTTCACCTACATCCTGTCACGTCGACGCGTATTATTTTAGCTATTCGGTGTGGTTTTGGCGCGTTATCGGGCAGTTTTCGGCAGCTGAAAAAGCTGGAAGCGGCGGATAATGCAAAATTGGTTTGAAGGCAAGACGGTTAAGCTACTGAAAATACATCGAAACGGTGTCAGTCCTTGTCCCTTTGTGTATTGTTATGCTCCTCAATAAACAGACAGACGTCATGTGCCGGAATCGGTTTGCTCAAGTAATACCCCTGCACCTCATGGCATTGTTTATCGACCAGGTAGTGCAACTGCTCTTCGGTTTCCACACCCTCGGCAATCACTCGAAGATCCATGTTGTTTCCCATGGCGATCACCGCCTTGGTAATCGCCGCATCCTGGAAGTTGGTGGTTATATCCTGTACAAACGCCTTGTCGACCTTGAGCCGGTCAATCGGGTAACGCTTAAGGTAACTCAGACTTGAATACCCGGTACCAAAGTCGTCGATAGCAAGCTGTATTCCGATTGCCTTCAACTCACGCAACAGATGGATGGCGGTCTCGACATCCTGCATCAGCAGGCTCTCGGTGATTTCCAGTTCCAGCGATTCGGCATCCAGACCGGTATCCTCGATAACCTGTTTGACCAGCTCGAAAAACCGGGGATGCATAAACTGACGAACCGATATATTCACAGCGACTCTTTCGATGAGTACTCCAGTATCCTGCCAGGCCTTGAGCTGGGTACAGGCAGTACGCAAGACCCACTCCCCGATAGGAATGATCAGGCCACTGTCTTCAGCTATCGGAATAAAAGTGTCAGGTGGCACATTACCCAGCTTCTTATTCTGCCAGCGCAGCAGGGCTTCAACGCCAACCACACGACCGTTGTCCAGTTCCATCTGTGGTTGATAATGGAGCTGCAGTTCCTTGTTTTCCAGCGCATTGCGTAGCTGACTTTCCATCATCAGCCGCTCTTTGGCATTCGCGTTCATGGCTTTGTTGTAAAATTGAAACTGATTTTTCCCGTTGCGCTTGGCTGCATACATGGCGGTATCGGCATTCCTGAACAGGACCTCCGAATTATTCCCGTCCTCCGGAAAAATCGCGATACCTATCGTAGGTGTAACGACCACTTCATGTCCCGCCAGGTTCAGCGGACGCATTAACGATTCCATGACACGCTGAGATACTACGGCTGCAACATCGCTGTTGTGTATTTCTGTAAGCAGCATGGTGAACTCGTCACCACCGAAGCGGGACACCATATTTGTGCTTACATAATCCGTGTCGTGACCGACAATGTCACTGGACCGCAGACATTCCTGCAAGCGCTCTGCAATGGCCTTCAACAGCAAATCGCCGATCGTGTGACCGAGCGTATCATTGATACGTTTAAAATTATCAAGATCCAGAAACAGGGCGGCCAGCTCATGTTTATGTCGGCTGGCGGACTTAATCGACTGGTCCACGTGCATCAGGAATGATTCACGATTCGGAAGACCGGTCAGTGAGTCAAAATAGGCCAACTCCCGGATTTTGTCCTCGAATTTCTGACGTTCCGTAGTGTCCTGCAGGGTGCCATGAAGTTGTGTGACATTTCCGTCCAGATCGATAATGGCTTCAACCTGCTGAAATACATTGCACAGGCGTCCTCGCGGTGACACGACCCGGTAATTGATGCTATGCCCACCCCCCGTCTTTAATGCCAGACTGAACCAGTGTCGCACTTGTTCCCGATCCTCCTCATGGACCAGGCCGAGCAATGCCGCCAGAGACGGGGTAACGCGTTCCTGCTCGACGCCCAGTATCCGGTAGACCTCTTCAGACCAGGACATGGTTATTGTTTCAGTGTCAATTTCCCAATTCCCGAGCTGTGCAATTCGCTGGGCGTTGGTTAATCTGACACGACTGGCATGTAACTCCCGCACGGTGTAGGCCAATTCAACCAGCGTTTCACTGGAGCGCAACATATAGCGAATACGATGCCCCAGGACCGGCCAGTTGATGGGCTTGGTGATAAAATCCGTAGCACCCGCATCATAGGCCCGGTTTACTGATGTAATATCCTCGAGACCCGTTACCATTAGTACAGGAATGTGATCCGCCCGCTTGCGCCGGCGCAGTTTCTCGCAGGCCGTAAAACCATCCATGATGGGCATTTCCACATCAAGGAGCACAATATCCGGATGCTGCTCATCGAAAACAGTTAATGCCTGCTCTCCATTTTCTGCCTCAATCACCTCAAAGCCCTCGCGCATCAATGTCTTGCGCATCAGCTTTCGGGACGCCACATCATCATCGACAACCAGCACCCGTGATACCTTGGTGTCGTCCAACTGGTCGGCAGCCTGTTCAGATGTCTGACTCATGCAACATTCCCCTTGATTTCATCGGACAATGCGACGTCGACCCTTCGGTATTCATCGTATAGATGGGAG
>JBDNAP010000384.1:0-4431 GCA_039768325.1 Thiogranum sp. | reverse complement strand
GCCAACAGGCTGGCCACCAGGCTGGTGGTGGTGGTCTTGCCATGGGTACCAGCCACTGCTATGCCATAACGGAAACGCATGATCTCCGCCAGCATCTCCGCACGCGGCACTACCGGAATGCGCCGTTCACGTGCCGCCTTTACCTCGGGGTTGTCTTCGTTAACGGCACTGGAAACCACGACCACATCGCACCCGGCCACATGAGCGCTTTCATGCCCGATCCATATACCTGCGCCCTGCCCGGCGAGCCGCCGGGTTACTGCATTCTCACGCAAGTCAGAACCAGTGACTTTATAACCCAGGTTGAGCAACACTTCGGCAATACCGCCCATGCCGGCACCACCGATACCCACGAAGTGTGCGCAGTGAATACGCCGCATGCTGTCAGGCTGGAACGGTGGCTGCTCAAGAACCGGCATCATGCCGCCTCCTTCCAGCCGCTTGCAGCGACACAAATATCGGCAACATCTTGCGCAGCCTCAGGCATGGCTTTTTCACGTGCGTGTACGGCCATATCGATCAACCGCTCCGGTTGCTGCAACAGCTTCAGTTGCTCCGCTAAACGCTGTGGCGTCATGTGCGACTGCGGCATCAGCACAGCTGCACCGGCATCCGCCAGGTGATGTGCGTTAGCGGTTTGATGGTCATCGACGGCATGGGGGTAGGGAACCAGAATGGAAGCCACGCCCACCGCCGCCAGCTCTGCGACAGTCAGGGCACCGGCACGACACAAAACCAGGTCTGCCCACCGGTACGCTGCTGACATATCCTCAATGAACGCGGCGAGTTTCACTTCGACACCGACGTCGGCATACGCCTTTCTCGCCTCATCAATATGACCTGTACCGGTTTGATGCCACACTTCAGGCCGCTGCTGCTGATCCAGCTCCGCCAATGCAGCCGGTACCTGTTCGTTCAACACTGCCGCACCCAGACTTCCACCCACAACCAGCAAACGTGGACGGCGCGATTGCATATCCGGCTCACGGAACGGTAGCTCGGCAATACTGCGGCGAACCGGATTACCGGTATGTTTGGCATTCTTCAGACTGCCTGGAAAAGCCTCCAGAGCCGCATGCGCCAAAGGCCGCAATAAACGGTTAGTAAGCCCGGCAACGGAATTCTGTTCATGGATAACGAGCGGCCGGCGCAACAACCAGGCCATCACACCACCCGGCCCCGTGGTATATCCCCCCATACCCAGCACTGCCGCCGGTCGCACCCGTAACAGTACCCCGGCAGCCTGAAGCATTGACCAGAGCAGCATAAACGGCGCCGCCAGCAAGCGTAGTGCACCCTTGCCACGCAAGCCTTTGACCTTTATCCAGTGCATCGGAATACCACATGCCGGAACGACACGCGCTTCCAGACCCGCGTGTGTTCCCAGCCAGGCCACCGGACGGCCGCTGGCCCGAAGTCTTTCGGCAACAGCAAGAGCAGGAAATACATGGCCGCCGGTGCCACCCGCCATGATCAGTATCGGCCGTTTGGATTGCATCACTTTCTTCCCTTGCGACGCTTGGCTGCTGCAGTACCCGACGCCGGTACACTGTTCACTGTACAGCGCGTCTCGTAGTCAATACGCAGTAACAATGCAATCGCTATGCAGGACACCAGCGTGCTGCTGCCTCCGTAACTCATGAGCGGCAACGTCAAGCCCTTGGTGGGCAACAGTCCGGTGTTTACACCAATATTGATCAGGGCCTGCAAGCCCAGCCAGGTACCGATACCATAAGCGAGATAGGCTGCAAACAGGTTTCCGCCCTGTTCGGCAATTGCAGCTATGCTGTAGGAACGAAAGACAATAAATGCATACATCCCCAAAGTCACCAGGATGCCGACAAGACCCAGCTCTTCCGCCAGCACTGCGAACACAAAGTCTGTATGTGCTTCCGGCAGATAAAACAGCTTCTGGATACTGGCTCCAAAACCAACACCGAACCATTCACCACGTCCGATAGCAATCAGTGACTGGGTTAGCTGAAAACCACTGTTGAAGGGATCATCCCAGGGATTCAGAAACGCCGTCAGGCGCTGCATACGATAGGGCGATGAAACAGCCAGCACCGCAAAGGCACCGACTGCGGCGGCAATCAGTGCCGCGAATTTCCAAAGGCTGACACCAGCCATAAACATCATGACCAGCGCTGCGGCCATCAATACCACTGCAGCGCCAAAATCCGGTTCCATCAGCAACAGCAATGCCGCAAGGGTCAACAGACCGAGCGGCTTGATAAAACCGGTGCTGCTGTTACGTACTGCTTCTCCGTGCCGCACCAGGTAACCTGCCATATAGATCAGTGCCAGCAGTTTTGCGGGCTCTGATACCTGCAGGCGGAACACACCGAGATTCAGCCAGCGGGTGCTGCCATTGACTTCTATACCGGCACCGGGCACCAGCACCACCACCAGCAGCAGTATTGCAAATAATATACAGAACAGGCTGCACTGTTCCCACCAGGCCAGCCGTATACGCAACATCAGCAGACCGAGGACCAGCCCCAGAACCAGATAGAAGCACTGACGGTAGGCGAAGTAGAAAGTATTCAAACCCAGGCGGTCGGCTACCGGCATGGATGACGATGCGACCATGACCAGACCCAGCGAGAACAGTGCCACCACGACACTGATCAAGGCGAAATCCAGCTGCGGGCAGCTGGCACCACGGCGGACCGGCATATCGGGCAGCAGCATCGCCAGGCTCATGCAGGCAACTCCCGTACCGCCCGCATAAACAGCTCACCGCGCTCCTGATAGCCAGTAAACATATCGAAACTGGCACAGGCCGGTGACAACAGGACGGTGTCTCCAGCGACTGCTATTGCTGCAGCACGATGCACGGCATCCGTCATATTCTCAGCACGCTCCGTACGCACTCTGCCGTTCAGTGACTGTTCGATTTCACCAGCAGCTTCGCCCAGCAACACCACGGCCTTGACCTGTTCACCCAGGCCCGCAGCCAACTCGCCGAAATCAGCTCCCTTGGCGAGACCACCGGCGATCAGCACCAGCGGCCCCTCCAGTCCCTGTATCGCCGCCAGTGCGGCACCGATATTGGTTGCCTTTGAATCATTGAACCAGTGTACGCCGTGGTATTCCGCCACCCACTGAGTCCGGTGTGGCAGACCCTGAAACTCTCTCAGCACGTGCAGCATTGCCTGCCTGGGCAGGCCAACCGCATCACCCAGAGCCAGTGCCGCGAGTGCGTTGGCCAGATTATGTCCGCCTGCCATACGCACGTCTGCAAGCGGTATCCAGCGCTCATCACCTTTAACAATCCAGCTGCCGGCAGCTGAATCGACGACACCGAAGTCCTGCGCATCGGGCGCATCAAGACCGAAACCAATGGTCACACCCTTACCCCAGGCCAGCGCTGATGCCACCGGATCGTCGCGGTTAATGATCTGTACTTTTGCACCCGAGTAAATTTTCTGTTTGGCACGCACATAACTGTCTACTGAGTCGTAACGGTCCAGGTGATCCGGGCTGATATTCAGAACAGTTGCCGCCTGGCAGCGCAGGCTTTGCACGGTTTCAAGCTGAAAACTGGAAAGTTCCAGTACATAAAGGTCCGGTTCGTGATCGCGGATCAAATCCAGCGCAGGCGTTCCCAGGTTGCCGCCAACACGCACGTCCCTGCCCGCATAAGCCGCCATGGCACCGAGCAGCGTGGTTACTGTGCTCTTGCCATTGGATCCTGTTATCGCCACCACTGGTGCAATTGCGGTTCGCGCAAACAATTCAATATCACCGATAATTTCGATACCGCGCTGCTGCGCATTCTTTAACAGGGGTTCTTGCAAAGAGACACCCGGGCTGAGAACAATACGCTCGGCACGGGCAAATGCATCGACATTAAACCCTCCCACGAACAAGGCCACACCCGGCAGTTCCTTTTGTATTTCCGCCAGCGCCGGCGGCTGTTGACGGCTGTCGGTAACGGCAACCTCCACCCCTTGTAGCGCCAGAAAACGCGCACACGACAGCCCGGTCGCACCGAGGCCGACTATCAGGGTTCGTGGAGCATGCAGCGGATCTGATTCCATGTGTTTTGCTACAGCCAACATATCACTATCGTTCTACCAGACTGTACGAAGATGCAGGGCGCAGACTTTGCAAGACACGCGGTAACCCAAGGCACCCTCTCTCGCCTGACGGCGATTCACCTTGTGGCCCAGGGCACCCTCTCTCGCCTGACGGCGATTCACCTTGTGCCCCAGGGCACCCTCTCTCGCCTGACAGCGATTCACCTTGTGAATACGTCCCCGTACGCTCGATGACCGCTTCCCTCGGCAATTGCTCCTCCATGGCCCTCCCCCCCCCCCACCCTGGACTCGTGCGCCCAACAGTCTTCTAAAGCCTGCGCTCTGCATCTTCGTACTCACTTAAATTATTACCAGTAACACCGCGATGAGCGCGAAGGTAACGCTG
>JBDNAP010000383.1:0-7244 GCA_039768325.1 Thiogranum sp. | reverse complement strand
CAAAGACGGCAAATACAGCCTGTATTGCGCCGTCATCGTCAAGAAAGTCGATGAAAAAACCCGCGGCAAGGTGGGAATAAACGAGCTTTTAAGGGATTTATGAAAATCCGATGCTACCGCAAAGGGTAGTAAGGATGCGAAGATCACAAACGTGGCCTTCGTGACGACTGCTAACGAAGCCATAAAATATATCTGTGTGGGCCGGTGATGTGCCCGCCGAGGAACGCCCTCGGAAGTTAGCCGACTTAAGCTTTCGGGACCGTCGGTCGCATGGACGCGGCCGTCAAGCGTACAGGGACGTATTTACAAGGTGAATCGCCGATAGGCGAGAGAGGGTGCCCTGGGGTACAAGGTGAATCGCCGATAGGCGAGACAAGGTGAATTGCGCAGCAAGAGAAGGTCCCCTGGGGGAGAAAGTCCCCTGGGGGAGAGGGTCCCCTGGGGTACGGCGTGTCCCACAAGCTTATGTCGGCTAACTTCCGCGCGCCTTACTAACAACGACGGAGGAAGGCCGCATGACCGGCTTCAAACCAACAGACCGGATACTGATCGTTGAAGACGACAAAAACATCGCTGCTCTGTTACAGAAGTACCTCATCCGGGACGGCTTTCAGGCAGAGCTTGCACACGATGGCATGAGCGCACTGATAAGCGTGCAGCGGTCTACTCCGGCGCTGGTGATACTGGATCTTATGCTGCCCGTTCTCGATGGCTGGGAGGTCTGCCGGCAACTGCGGGAAGACTCGGAAGTGCCGATCCTGATGCTGACGGCCCTGGAACAGGAAGCAGAGCGCATTCGCGGCTTCTCCCTGGGCGCCGACGATTACGTCGTCAAACCCTTCAGTCCGCGGGAGGTGGTTGAACGCGTCAAGGCCATTCTGCGGCGCACACAAGTGCCGCATAAAGCCGCCAGCCGGCTGTTGTGCTGCGGCGAGCTGTTTCTGGAACCCGAAAAATACCGGGTATACATCAGGGAACGCGAGGTCCCGCTTACCGCCTCGGAATACACACTGCTCTACACCCTCATGCAACGACCTGGGCGGGTCTTTACCCGCGACGAACTGATCGCCAGACTGCGCGTACGCGGTGAAGTGGTGGGCGACCGGATCATCGATGTACACATCGGACATCTGCGCCAGAAGATCGAAACCGATCCTTCCTGTCCGGCCTATATACTCACCAAACGTGGTGTCGGTTATCACTTTATCGAACACACCCGGGCGTGACAGCGCCGTGAAACAACCCCTCATGCTCAAACTGCTGGCGATCAACGCCGCTGTTATCTTTATCGTCATCCTGTTCGTGTGGCTGGCGGTCGATTACCTGGCGGCGGATTATTTTGGCGTGTTAATGGAGCGATACCATATCTCACCGACCGAAAGCCACGGGATGTTCGTGACCTCTGTTCACCGCTACCTGATCGGTGCCAGCATTCTCGCGGTGATAGTGGCTATCGGGCTCAGTTTTTTGCTCACACGCCGGGTGTTGCGGCCACTTTCCGAGATCAGCGCTGTAATCAGCAGACTGGCATCAGGGGATTACAGCACCCGCGTACAATCCTGCGACAAAGACGAAGTTGGGCGCCTGGGTACAACGTTCAACCAGATGGCCGACAGCCTGCAACGGCTTGAGGAATTGCGCCGCGACATGGTAGTGGACGTTGCACACGAACTGCGCACGCCTCTTACCAACGTCCGCGGTTACCTGGAAGCCATGCAGGACGGCGTGGTGCCAGCCTCGGACAAAACCTTCCAGTTACTGCATAGGGAAGTCTTTCGGCTCATTCAACTGGTGGAGGACCTGCAACGCCTGACCCGGGCCGATGCAGCCAGGGGCCACCTGGCACTGGAGGAAATCCCCTTGAGCGAAGTAATGGATCAGATAACGGCGCTCTATGCACCACAAGTCGACGAAAAACGAATCAGCCTGGAGCAGGATATCGCCGCCGATGTAAAGCGGGTCAGCGCTGACCCCGACAAGCTTCTGCAGATTCTCAGCAACCTGGTGCAAAATGCCTGTCAGTATGCACCCGAAAATGGTCGTGTGCGGATCAGCGCCGAGCGCGTCGACAGGCAGATTCGCATTAGCATCGAAAACAGCGGCGACCCGATCCCTGAACAGGACCTGTCCCGTTTGTTCGAACGGTTTTACCGTCCGGACAAATCACGCTCGCGGGACAGCGGCGGCGCCGGCATCGGGCTCGCCATCGTCAAGCAACTGGTAGAGGCCCATCGCGGTGAGGTGGGGCTGGAAAACAGTGCACACGGAGTGCGGGTATGGTTTACCTTACCGGTCCGGAAAGCGGCCATGGGGGCGGAGCAGGGGGGAAGTTCCGGGCCTGGTCGTTCACGCGTTCCGCCCAGACAATCTGAGCTTACCTCCTGACAGATTACCCGAATGCACTATGCAGTCGCAATCATCCATCCTTGCGGGTTCGGAATGGAGTCACCATGCCTGATCAATCCGGTGCACGTTTTCAATTTCTGCATTTGATAGTCATGCTGCGGTTCAGACCCGCTTCCCCGTAAACCCCATATTCAACACCCGCCACGACCATACCTGTGCCACCGGTTTTGTCGAGAATCTCGAAGCCTTTTTCGCCGCAAATTTGACCTGCCTTTTCGTAGCACCGACTCCAGTCAAGGTGTTCGGCTGAACAGTCAATACTGTAGCCCCGCTGGCCTTCGGCTATATCAATTTCTTTCGAAGTCGCGCATGCGCTCAGCAACATGACGAGGAATATCGGTAAGGTTGATTTCATATCGTGTGCCGCTCTCATGATAACCGTCTGCCGGTTTGTTGTTGCGCTTGTCGGTGGTCACAGATAACCCGCAGCCTGCGCATTGGGGCGTTAGTCGCTGTTTCCATCCGGGCATTCAAGCGTTTTTCCTTCTATCTTTTCCCCGCTGGAATACGGATTCTAAAAATGATAACGCTTGCCGGGGGGGACGACCAGTGCTGTGCCGTTAGCCGGGAAACATTCTGCATCGGTGAAAAGTAATTGCGCTCGCAGCGTGCGATGAGTGACAATTCGTCGCACGATTACGATCAGGTGCTCTGACGCCTTCGCCTTTTTCATTGATTCCTGTGCGCCGATAGCGAAGTATTTCACCGGGCTCAGGGTTCGGGTGACCAGGAATAGTCGATGTGTTTCAGTATGTTGCAAAACGCTAACAGCAGGGTACCATGCTTCGTCAGCCGCCTCACAGAAGGTAAAGGATGAGTGCTCTGCAGGTCCCTATGCAATACAGGCTGGTATGGGTGGCCATTGCATTGTCAATGCTGTTCTGGGTCGGGGATAGCGTACTTGACGGCATGTTCTTTGAAAACACCGGCTATTTCAGCGAACTCTGGCCGCATGAACCGAAAGAACTGTGGATGCGGTGCCTGCTGGTCACCGGAATCCTGCTGTTCGGGATATTTGCACAAGTCACAACCAACCGGCAGGTGCGGGCCCGTCAGAAACTGCTGCTGGCCGGCGCCGTGCTACAACAGTCCAACGACGCCATTCTGATTATGGATAGGGAAATCCGCGTCGTCGACGTCAATCCGGCCTTTGAACGGACGACCGGTTACAGCCGGGACGAGGTGCTCGGCAGGAACCTGAGACAGCTCAGTTTCGGCGAACACGACAACGATTTCTACCGGGCATTCTGGGAACAGCTGGCGCGAACCGGCAACTGGGAAGGTGAAATCCACGACCGCAGGAAGAGCGGCGAGGTCTACCCCAAGTGGATGAGCGTAACCACCATCAGCGATTCGGCAGGCGTGGTGAGCCATTACGTCGCCAGTTTTCGTGATATCTCCGAGATCAAGGCGACCGAGAAACGGCT
The DNA here is from genome assembly GCA_039768325.1 of Thiogranum sp. Lineage (GTDB taxonomy): Bacteria > Pseudomonadota > Gammaproteobacteria > DSM-19610 > DSM-19610 > Thiogranum. The sequence continues at coordinate 3,411 of JBDNAP010000383.1, read as the reverse complement.
CGAGCACCTTGCCCACTATGACACCCTGACCGATCTTCCAAACCGCAGTCTTCTCACCGCGCGCCTCGAACAGGCGCTGAGTCTGGCGCATCGCAACCACTGGACGCTGGCGGTAATCTTCATCGACCTGGATCATTTCAAGGAGGTTAACGACAGCCTCGGTCACAGTACCGGCGACCGACTGCTGACGGAAGTCGGCAAACGTCTGCTCCATTGTGTACGGGAAAGCGATACGGTGGCGCGCCTGGGTGGCGACGAGTTTGTCATCGTGCTGGACAATGTCGCTAACCCGGGCGTTGTCTCTGAAGTGCTGGGCAAACTCAAGGACGCGCTTGGCCACGCCGTCAGTCTGGATGACTACGAACTGTTCGTGACAGCGAGTATGGGCATCAGCCTGTACCCCGAGGACGGCCAGGACGCGGAGGTGCTGCTGCGTAACGCTGACTCGGCCATGTATCACGTCAAGAAAGAAGGCCGCAATCAATGGGGTTTTTACTCGGCAAGAATGAACGAGCAGTCACGTCGCCGTCTGCAGCTGACCAGCGGCCTGCGCCACGCTATCGAAAAAAACCAGTTTTCGCTGGTCTACCAGCCTCAGCTCGCACTTGCGACGCGAAGCGTGTGTGGCGCGGAAGCACTGGTTCGCTTGGATCACCCGGAACTGGGCTTGATCTGTCCGCTCGAATTTATCCCGTTGGCGGAGGATACGGGGATCATCGAGGAAATCGGCGAATGGGTGCTAGAGGCGACGTGCCGGCAAATCGCGGCCTGGTCTGGCAAGGGCTTATACCTGCCGCGCATATCGGTAAATGTGTCAGCCCGCCAGTTCAAGAGCGCCAACTTTATCGAACGCGTCGAACAGCTGGTGCAGGAACACCGGCTGGCGCCAGGCTGTCTGGATCTCGAGATCACCGAAAGCCTGTTGGTCCGTACCGATGCGCGCCTGCTGGACGACATGCAGCGACTGTGCAATATCGGTGTCGTGTTTTCCGTCGATGATTTCGGTACCGGTTATTCCTCGTTGAGCTACCTGAAACGCTTCCCGATCGTCATGATCAAGGCGGACCGGTCCTTTGTGCACGATATACCCGGCGACAGGGACGACATCGAAATCACCGCCGCCATCATCTCCATGTCCCACAAACTCAACATCCGGGTCATCGCCGAAGGCGTGGAAACGCTGCAACAGCTGGTCTTTCTCAGCGAGCAGGGCTGCGATGAAATACAGGGTTACCTGTTAAGCCCCCCCTTGTCGCAGGAGGCATTCGAGGCATTTATCAAAGAACCGGAGCTTTCATTCCTGGAACAGGCAAAACCTGGCCACTCAACATCCGGGAATACCGATAGGACCCGGGGCGTCAGGTAAGGCGCAGCAGGCCGCGACTACGGACAACATAACAACAATCAGGATGATTTTGACGAGTTTTGACATCAGTTAATTCCATTTTGGTGAATAGTATAAGGGTTTGCGTCCAACACCCTCTCTACTGGCCGCGGAGTTTCGAGCGCACCAGGCCAATATGCAGGCGCAGGTCATAGAGTTCGTCGACGTAGGATAAGGGCACATGGACCTTGCGTACTTCCTCCTCTATGGCTTCCAGTCTGGCACGCAAGCCTTGCAGCTTCTCATCGGACTCCCGCTCGGGGTGATCGATGTCGATCGCCTGCAACTCCCGATACCAGCGGTAGATCTTCTTTCGCACCCGCCAACGGTACGCCGGCGGCATAATCTTGAAAAACGGGATAAGCAACGTCACCAGGGGTACCAGCATGATCTTCAGGCGGTCAATAAAATTGGCCGTCCAGAAGGATAAATAGCGCTGCAGGAAGGGCGGGCCGTGCTTGAAATACCGGGCCGCATCAGCATCGAGCGGAAAGTCCAGGTTGCGGGCGTTGGGGAACTCTCCCGGTTTCTCGAACAGATCACCACCACCGTGCACTCGGGTGGCAATCTGCAGCAGCAGGCTCACCAGCGCAGGATGAAAATCCTCGCTCGCCACCAGATTGGCGGATGCCGCGAGCAGGGCAGTGTCCTGTGGTGGAATATTGGTCTGTAGATCAATGATCCCTTCCGGCAGCGTGATACGGGACAGGTAATGATGCCTGTGCGTATAGGCCGTTGCGCGCGCGAAAGACATCAGGCGGACATCCTTTTCACGCAGCAAGGTCTGTATCAAGCCTGATCGGGGCGATGCCACAAAGAAGGCCGCATCGATGTTGCCTGCCAGCAGCGACTCGGCCGCCACGCGATTGTCCGATGACAGCAGGTCACCGGATGTAAGGTCGAATTGATAATCCCCCAGCAAGGTCAGCGCGACTGCACGGGTGCCACTGCCTTCGGCGCCGACAGAGAGGCGTTTTTGCGCAAAGCCGGTCAGCCGGTCTATGGCTTGATCCGCGCGATAAAACACCCACAGTGGTTCGAAATAGAGGCTGGCCAGTGAAACAATTCCGCCGGAATCGGCCTGCGCACCCACACCGCCCTGGACAAAGGCCAGATCGACATCAGAGGACTCATCCTCGAGCAGGCGTATATTTTCGACGGAACCGGCAGTCTGGCGGATCTGTAGTTCAATGCCCTCTGCGGCCAGCAATTCGCGATAACGTTCGGCAAACAGGAAATAGGCACCGCCTTCCTGACCGGTGGCGATTACAATCGTCCTCGGCGCTGCGGGATTTACAAACTGCCAGGCAATCAGGAAGCCGACGAGTGTAACAACAACGGCCGGGGCAAACGTCATAAAGCGCATGCCAAAATGATACCCTGATGTCGAACAAGGTGCCATGTAAACAATACACGGGCTTCGCCCGTAACACTCGAAGGCGCAGTTCCCGAAACCGTAAAAATCAGCTCTGGTAAAACTCAGTCGGAGCACCCGGCAGGCGCCAGCGATCAATCGAATTGGCGTAGTAGGTCAATACATCCTCGGCATCAGCTGCGGCACGCAGCAGCCCGTCGCGTTGTTCCAGCATTTTGCGCGCACACAGTGTAGTCAGCGCGCTGGACAGCACACCCTCGCAGGCACCGGCTGCAATGCGGATGGGGGCACCCTGTTGGCGCAGTTGCTCGATCTTCTCCATCGCGAAGGTTTTTATCGCCAGTGCACTTTTCCAGTCATTGCGATGTTCCAGTACCACGCTTGCCAGCAGCGGTACCGGCAGCACCGGCACAACATCCGCGATGCGTTCCATTAATGCATTTGCCAGCCGGCCGACTTCCACGAAGCGCGGTTCCTGTTCGAGACGGGCAAAGTCCACACCCCGGCCCTGGCACCAGTCCTGCGCTGACAGAGGTTTACCGAAGTTTACACTCGCATAACCAAAACGCCTCCAGCGGTCGCGCCTCGACAGTCTCAGCTGCTTGAACAGGAACCCGAGGGCGGTCTTGATCACGAAGCCGGTACTGCGCTT
>JBDNAP010000382.1:0-3139 GCA_039768325.1 Thiogranum sp. | reverse complement strand
GGCCCTTGCTTGTTCTCGTGCGTTTGCACTTGTTCTTCACTCAAGTGGTAGCTACGGCTACCACTTTCGCTCCAGAACGGCGTCCAAGCACACGAGCCCGGCGCCAGCATCCAGGATCCCCGTGAGATATGCGGGCTAGAGCGCAGGCACAGTGTCCTGACCGTGACCGCGCTCAAGGGGATCACTTTAAGTAAGCGACAATAAGATGGCTGACAATTACATCCGTATAAAACTTTCTGAACAGCGCCTTCAGTTGTGGGAGAACGGTGTGGTCGCCCGCGAATACCCGGTATCGACCGCCATAAAAGGACCGGGCGAACAGTCGGGCAGCGAAAAAACGCCGCGCGGCCGACACCGGATACGCGCAAAGATCGGCGCGGGTTGCGATAGCGGTACCGTGTTTGTCGCAAGGCGGCCGACCGGGGAACGTTATTCGCCGGCGCTGGCCGCCGGCAATCCACAGCGGGACTGGATACTGACGCGCATCCTGTGGTTGTGCGGCGAGGAGCCGGGCATAAACCGCCTGGGTGACGTCGATAGCATGCGGCGCTTTATTTATATCCATGGCTGCCCCGGCAGTGAGGTCATGGGGAAACCGGGTTCACACGGCTGTGTGCGGATGCGCGATGAGGATGTCATCGAACTGTTCGACAGGGTAGCGCCCGGCCTGCCGGTACTGATTGAGGAATGAGCGTATTGATATGCTAGGATGCACCTCCTGAACGGCCAACAAGCAGACCAGAATATCCACCTGAACCGGCATGGTTAGAGTCATTACTGTCACCAGCGGCGCGGCTGGCGTTGGTAAAACCAGTATTTGCATGCACCTGGCTGCACAGCTGGCGCGGCGCGGCCGGCGCGTGTGCCTGCTGGATGCCGATTGCGGGGAGACTAATGCCAGCTTGTCGCTGGGACTTGAACCGCGCCACACCCTGGAAGACCTGATACTGTACGGCGCTGCGCTTGGTGATGTGCTGATCCGTAACTGCCATGGCTTCGATATTGTGCCAGGCAGCGCCAGCGTTGACTGGATCGACGAGCTGACAGCGGAACAGATTCAACGCCTGGCGGCTTGCCTGAGTCAGCTGAACGATTACGATTTCCTGCTGATCGATTCCGCTACCAGCACGGCGCGCAACGCGTTGTCATTTGCACAGACCAGCCCTGAAGTCGTGCTGGTGATTACACCGGCGCCGATATCACTTCCCGACGCTTACTCGCTGCTCAAGCTGCTATATGCCGAGCACCCCGGCAAGCGTATTCACGTCATTGTAAATAAGTCTACTAATCAAATAATTGGGAGATATAGTTACGGTAGCTTCAGAGAAGTGGCCCAGTTCTACCTGGGGATGCAGTTAGCTCTGCTGGGCGTGGTAGGCGAGGACCCGGACATGCAAGCCGCACTGCAGTGGCAGCAGACACGGGTCAATGGCGATGCGCAAACGACTGCCGCCCGCAATATCGGCAGTCTTGCTGATCAGCTGCTGGCCGACAATGCGGCCCGGCCGGAAGCAGATATGCAAAGTTTCTGCGATCGCTTCCTGCAATCGGTTGCAACAGACGACGCCGGCCAGATGTCAGCGGCATACGTGCTGGAAATACCCGTCAGCCGCAAACAGAAACTGCGGCAGCAACTCAAGTCCCTGTCCAGCCAGGTAGACGATCTGATCAAGGAAATCGAACGGCTGCGGCAAGCCCCCGAGGTCAGACAGGGCGCTGTCCACAAGCCTGTTACGGAAACCTCTATTGCCGCGCTGGCGGATGATTCAGAAGCTGTCACCTTGCAGGGAGAGACCTTTTCGATATATTCGACGCAAAGCTCGAATGGCGGCAGACAATACTATGCCTGGCACAGTCCTGACGACAGTACCGAAAGCTCTGAAGCCGTCAATGTCACCTTGAATGAGTATTTGGGGCTTAAACGCTAGGGAGTCGGATCAATGAGCATCGGACCGGTGATGGCGGATCTCCAGGGACTGGAACTGCAAGCGGAAGAACGGGAAATGCTGCAACACCCGGCGGTGGGTGGTGTGATTCTGTTCAGCCGTAACTACCAGTCGGTGGAACAGGTGCAGCAACTGGCTGATGACATACACCGGCTGCGCCAGCCGCCGCTGTTGATCGCAGTGGATCAGGAGGGCGGGCGCGTACAGCGCTTTCGTGACGGATTTTTTCGCCTGCCACCCGTCGGCCGCCTGGGTACCATCTACCAGAAAGATCATCATCAGGCACTGCGGCTGGCTCAGGAAGCCGGCTGGCTGATGGCCAGCGAAATCCTCTCGGTGGGTGTCGACCTGAGTTTTGCCCCGGTACTGGATCTGGACCTGGGGGTTTCCACGGTGATCGGTGACCGGGCATTCCACCGCAAACCCCGGGTGGTGACGGAGCTGGCACTGGCCTACCAGCGAGGTATGCACCAGGCCGGTATGGCCAGCGTCGGTAAGCATTTCCCCGGACACGGCGGTGTAGTTGCCGACTCGCATCACAGCCTCCCCGAAGACGAACGCTCCCTGGCCGACTTGCAGATGAAAGACCTGATTCCCTTTGAACGCCTGATGCATAACGGCCTGAACGGCATTATGGCGGCACACGTGTTGTACCCTCAGTTTGATTCACAGCCCGCCGGTTTCTCAAAGCGATGGCTGACCGGCGTGCTCAGACAGATGCTCGGTTTTCAGGGGGTGATATTCAGCGATGACCTGAGCATGGGGGGTGCCGAGTGGGCGGGCGATTATCCGCAACGGGCGCACATGGCGCTGCAGGCCGGTTGCGATATGGTACTGGTCTGCAACCAGCCGGAACAGGCTGCACGGGTTATCGAATCGCTGAGCGACTATAATGACCCCGCCGCCCATTTGCGTCTGGCCAGAATGCATGGTGCCGCCTTCCCTGATCGCAACACATTGACAGCGTGCCAACGCTGGCAGTCTGCCACCGCCCTGTTGGAACAATGCGAGCCTGAACGCTGGCTGGATATGGATCTGGAGTAAACTTATGTTTGTGGTGAATGGCACTAAGTTAAGGCGGCTCTTCCTCTGTAGGGCCGAATTTATTCGGCCAGTAGCTGTTGGCAGCTACCCACATTGTGGCTATATCCGGGATGATTTATGGAATCGCGACGAGCTTGGTCGAATGATTT
>JBDNAP010000381.1:0-3672 GCA_039768325.1 Thiogranum sp. | reverse complement strand
TACCCAGCTTTTCTATGGTTTCAACAAAACCGAAGCCGTCCATACGCACGCCGATTGAACCGACGATGCTGGCCTTGTCCGCATAGATCTTGTCTGCCGCCGAAGCCACGTAGTAACCACCGGAAGCACAGATGTCACTGATTACGGCATAGAACGGCGTGTCAGGATATTCTTTGCGGAGGCGCCGGATTTCGTCGTTGATGTAGCCCGACTGCACCGGGCTGCCGCCCGGACTGTTGATGCGCAGGATAACCCCCGCGGTATTTTTATTTTCAAACGCATCACGCAGACCCGACACAATGTTGTCCGCACTGGCGTCCTTTTCCGGTGCGATCACGCCCTTCAACTCGACCAGGGCCGTGTGCTTTTCGGCGGCGCCCTTTTCCAGTGCAACATCGGGTGTATAGAGATACAGAATGGCGGCGATATAGGCAAAGGTGAGGAATTTGAAGAAGATGCCCCAGCGGCGGGCGCGTTTCTGTTCGTTAACGGCAGTGAATGCCAGACGGTTGATCAGCTCCTGCTGCCACTCGCTTGACTGCGCTTGTTCCGCTGTTTTCTGTTCCGGGTTCTGATTTGATTCCATATCCGTTTACCTCAGTCTGCAGCCGCCAATGGCGGCTGGGAGAACAATTCCGGGTCGAGCAGATGTTCTTCTGCCAACCAGTCAAGCAGTTCACTGATGTTGTCCAGGCACGCCAGTGGTTGATGTTCCAGCAGACGCTCACGCTCGTGCACACCGTATGTGACGGCAATCGGCGCTACGCCGGCCCCCGTCGCCATTAACAGGTCGTACTCGGTGTCCCCTACCATCAAGGCCTGATGCGGAGCTATGTCCAACTCCTGCAATATCTCAAGCAGCATTTGGGGATGCGGTTTAGACAGTGTCTCATCCGCACAGCGTGTCGCGGAGAAAACCGTCTCCAGTTCGGTAGCCAGCAGCACCCTGTCCAGGCCGGTGCGACCCTTGCCGGTAGCGACCGCCAGCATAAAACCGGACTCCTTCAGCAAGTGCAGGGTTTCACGGGCACCGGGAAACAGCTCGGAAGCCTGTGTGTTCGAGAACCAGTGATGCCGGTAACGCTCGACAAACTGTCGTCGAAAGTCTTCGTCCCTGCCCGGATACAGGGCGTCAACGGCCTCTTTGAGTCCGAGCCCGATGATGTTTCTGCACTGATCGATGCTGCGTTTTTCCAGCGCCATCTCGTCAATGGCCGCAGACATGGCATGAACGATCTCGGTCTCAGAGTCCATCAGGGTTCCATCCCAGTCAAAGACAATCAGCCGGATCTTTTCCGGAGTCACTACTGTTTTCCTGTTAACCATACTACCAACTGTAGATTACGCCATTTGTCGGATATTCGACATACTGACTATCGGATTGGCAATCCGTAGAAGCACTGCAGTCCGGCGCGATGCTTGTAAAAAAACGTCATCGTGGCCCGCTGGCCTGCCCTGCTCGTTGTGTTTAATTGCCAGATAAATATTTGCCAAGCTCTGTTTTATCAATGGGCCATTTCAGGGCCCGCTGCGCGAACCGGAAATAACATACAACTATCAGATTTATAATGTGTATTCAGCACCCCAAGGGGGTTTGTCATAACGGAATGCAATGGCATCGCGATTTAACAAGAGGCCCGTTACTTTTGCCCTGTATCGGGCGCTTCTTCCAATTGCTGAATCAGTTTCCTCAGATCCGCACTTAACGGCGCACTGACATGGATATTCCGATGCCGTTCATTATCCTCAAAAGCCACCGTGTGGGCGTGTAAAAACAGCCGTTTGAGGCCCAGGCGGCGCATTTGCCGGTTGAAATCCTTGTCACCGTATTTATCATCCCCGGCCAGCGGATGGCCGGCGTATGCCGCATGTACCCGGATCTGGTGCGTACGACCGGTTTTCAGCTCGGCCTCCATCAGACTCGCGCCCTCGTACGAGTCCAGAAAATGAAAATGTGTCAAGGCCGTTTTACCGTCCTCATCAACGCGCACCATGCGCTCACCACCGCGCAACAAATTTTTTTTCAAGGCAGCAGTCACCCGATACGGCCCCTGGCTCCAGTCGCCCTGCGCCAGCAACAGGTAACGCTTGTCGACTTCTCCCTTACGCAACAGTTCGTGCAACATACGCAGTTCGCTGCGCCGTTTGGCGATCAGCAGACAGCCCGACGTGTCGCGATCCAGCCGGTGTACCAGTTCCAGGTAAGGCGCCTGCGGTCGTAATACCCTGAGTGCTTCTATGACACCGTAACTCAGTCCGCTGCCCCCGTGGACCGCCATTCCGCTTGGTTTGTTCAGCACCAGCAGGCGTTCATCCTCGTAGAGAATGCTGTCCGCCAGTGTCTGCACGGATTCAACGCCCGGGCTGGCCGGTTTCGTTTGCGCCACCCGCACCGGGGGAATACGCACCTGGTCGCCGGATTTTAAACGGTATTCCGGCTTGATCCGGCCCTTATTGACCCGCACCTCGCCCTTGCGCAACAGCCGGTAAACACGGCTCTTGGGAACTCCCTTTAAAAACCGCAGCAGAAAATTATCGATTCTCTGCCCGGCTTGCTCCGTCGATATGTCCACGCATTGTACTACCGGCCTGTGCAGATTCTCCATATGGGGATTCTACCAAGCATGGCTGGAAACTGCTTATGAAAAATGCCTTAAGCTATTTATAATTCACTTGAAGTTATGGGGTGTGCCGATCCCTGTGTGGTCAATAAGTGTTTGATATCGCAATATCGGACTGCTATAGTCAAAGTCGCTGAAGCGATTCTGACGGTAAGGATGTCGCAATCCGGATTGCTGGCAATTGAACCCTATTCGTTTCCACCGGATCAACCAGGGTATGGTGTTCCGGGGATCGAGCAGAGGCCAAGAGGCCTCTTGATAATACTAACTGAACGAAAAATTGGATGCTCCCGTGTCGTTAACGATTACTTTGATGGTCAGCCTGATTGTTGCCGGGCTTGTACCCCGCTTGCTCCAGTCTGTCGGTGCCCTGTTCCCGGTGCGCCGTTGCCAGCCTGTACTGGCCAGAATCGTCGACTCGCGTCACGGCACGGTAGAGCACATGAGAGATAATCTAAATGAAACGTATGCTTATCAACGCCACGCAGCCCGAAGAGCTGCGTGTCGCTCTGGTCGACGGCCAGAAACTCTTCGATCTCGATATTGAGGTACCTTCTCGAGGACAGAAAAAATCCAACATATACAAAGGTAAAATCACGCGCGTCGAGCCCAGCCTCGAAGCCGCCTTTGTGGATTACGGCGCCGAGCGCCACGGTTTCCTGCCGTTAAAGGAAGTTGCCCGCAGTTACTTCAAGGAAGGCGCCACTGCAGGTGGCGGTCGTGTCTCCATCAAGGAGGCGCTCAGCGAAGGCCAGGAGATCATCGTCCAGGTCGAAAAAGAGGAGCGCGGCAATAAAGGCGCCGCCCTCACCAGCTTCGTCAGTCTGGCCGGTCGTTATCTGGTGCTGATGCCCAACAATCCCCGCGCCGGTGGCGTGTCACGCCGTATTGAAGGCGAAGATCGTAACCTGGTGCGTGACGCCATGGCCCAGCTCGAAATTCCCAACGACATGGGGCTGATTGTCCGCACCGCCGGTATTGGTCGTATCGCCGAAGAGTTACAGTGGGACCTGGACTACCTGCTGCATTTGTGGGATTCCATTTTCAAGGC